>JAIOHV010000169.1 GCA_019912885.1 bacterium | reverse complement strand
CTGCGTTGCCTATCTCGTGCGCCGGCGCATGACCGAACATCCCGCGCGGCTTGCGCGTGTGCGTTTCTTTTACATCCACCCGCTAAAAGGCGACGTTCAAGCGGTGCTGGCCGCGATCGCGCGCGCGGGCCACGCGGACCGCGACGAAGACGCCGCCGGCGCCATGCGCGCGGGGCTCGAACGCCTGCCGGATCTGGACGACGGCGCCGCGCCCGCGCCGGGAAGGGAGATCGCGTTCGAAGCGCTTGCCCACGCGCTCGACCGCCTGGGCGCGTCGTCGATGGGCATCCGCCGCAAGGTGATCGACGCGTGCGCGCACGCGGCGTTCGCCGACAAGTGGATCACCGTGGACGAGGCGGAGATGCTGCGCGTCGTGTCCGCCGCGCTCGGCTGCCCGCTCCCGCCGTTCGTGGAGACGTGGGAGACGCGCGAATAGTCTGGAAGTCTGGAAGTCTGGAAGGTCATCGCAAATCATTGTCGGCGGTACACGGAGGGCGCAGGGGAGACACGGAGGACACGGAGGCTTTTGTCCATTTGAAAAACGCGGCGTTCGTCGAAGCGGGAATGCCAAACAATACCGCGCGGAACCAATAAGCGCCGTGCGACAGGCATTCCCCATTCGCCTCTCTCCGTGTCCTCTGTGTCTCCCCTGTGCTCTCTGTGTACCGCCGAAAAAAACGCTCGCCTCAGCACCCGCACCCGCAGCCGTCGTCGTCATCGTCGTCGCCGAAAACTTCATCGTCCGGACGCTGGTGGTCCGGGCGCGTGGCGCCATCGTCGGTGTCGTCATCGTCGTCCGCGGGGGGGATGATGTCGCCGTCGTCGTCATCGCCGGCGTCATCGTCATCGTCGGCGTCGTCGTCGGTCGCATCGTCATCGTCGGCGTCGTCGTCATCGGCCGGGCGATCTTCGGGCAGGATCCACGGTGTGGGCAGGCCGAGGTTTCCCTCGTCGTCCTGCGCGCGCATCGCGAACGCGTAAACGCCGCCGGGCGCATCGGCGTCGAAGTCGATGCGCTGCCCGCCGCGCGAGGGCACCGGCGAGCCGATCGGTGCCGCGTGCTCGAACGCTTCGATCGGATCGCCCGCCGGCGGCGCGGTGATATAACGCACGTCGTACGTCATCGCGACGCCGCAGAAGTGATCGTCGCCGGGCGCCGTGACCTCGACGATGTATTTGCCAACGTCCTCGTCGTCGAAATAGACCTTCATGTCTTTCGGCGTCGCGGGCGGCAGCGTATCGACCCCGTAGAAGCCCGTGTTGCGCTCGTCGTGATGGAAGGTTCGCCACTCGGCGGCGAGTTCGTCCTCGCCGTTGCATGCGTCGCCCACGGTTTCCCACGCGAACAGGCGTCCCTCGAGCGTGTGCGCGACAAGCTCGGACTTGCCGTCCGCGTCCACATCGGCGACGGACACCGAGCTGAGGTGGCCGTTTTGCGTGTACTTCGGCCAGCCCGCGGGCGTCTCGCCGTCGGCGTTCCACGCGCGCACGAGGTAGCCGAGCGACGCGGAGATCGCCTCCTGCATGCCGTCGCCGTCCAGGTCGGCGATGACGGGGCTTTGCAAAAACTGCACGTCGTCGAGCTTGTGGCGCATGCGCGCGTTGCCCCAGCGGCCGAACTCCCAACCGGCGAGGTTGAACGACAGCAGGGCGAACTGCCCGTCGGTGATGTTCGCAAGGCCCGCGGTCGGCATGAAAAACCACGGATCCTCGTCGTCCGGGCGCATTTTGCCCCAGGAGGCGGACGCGGAGTCGGCAATATTCAGGCCGGTCAGCGCGGTACGCTCGATCGCAACGCCGTCCTCCCATTCGACCATCAGCGGCGGAAATCCGAAGCAGCCGACGCCGACGAACGCCTTGCCGTCCTTGACGTACACCGACGGCGTGCTCGTGGCGCCGGTTGTCATCGGCGGAATCGGAATTTCGTCACCGATCGGATCGGTCAGCGCCACGGGGAAGCCGGGCACGAAGGGACCGCCGGCGTGATCGTTGCCGTCGTGCCAGATGCCATAGAGCCGGCTTGTGATCTCGCCGCCGTCGTTGCACACCTCCGTCGTGCCGACGACGACGGAAGGGAAGTCCGAAAGCCCGGTGTCGTCGCTTGTCGGGTCCAGGATGCCGACGGCCGGCGTGCCGAGAATCGAGGCGGGTATCGCGCTTGAGCACACCCGATCGGGCGGCACGAGCCCGGGCGCGGACCGAACCAGCACGGGCCAGCCGGGCAGGCGGTCGGCCTCGCCGTCGGGCTCGGTGTCGAGCGGCGACCACACATACACCTTCTGGTCGTACGCGCCCGCGACGATGTCGAGCAATCCGTCGCCGTCCATGTCCGCGAGGATGGGGCTTGCGACAAAACGGTTGCCGTGCGCAAACGTGAGCGGCGTGTCGTTGTCCGGCTCGTCGGCCTCGACCGGGAAGCCCGGAACGAACGGGCCGCCCGGGTGGTTCGTGCCGTCGGGCCACACCGCGTACACGCGACCGGCCGTCGTCGCCACGACGACGATCGGGCGGCCGTCGCGGAAAAGATCGCCGATCGCCGGCGCGCCGCTCGATCCCTGATTGACGCCGTCCACCGGCGGCAGCTCGACCGGGAAACCGCTCATCATGGCGAACGCGCCGTTCGCGCCGATCTTGTACGCCTCGATCGTGCCGCTCGACGTGGCGACGACGATTTCGAGCTTGCCGTCCGCGTCGCCGTCGATATCGTAAAGAAGCGGCGCCCCTTCGCCCGCGCGGCCGATATCAAGCGGCATGCCCGGCATCCAGCCGGTGTCCGGATCGTCGTCGATGTTGAAGGCGATCGTCTTGCGCGTCTCGCCCATCACCACATCCGTGCCCTCGGCGTACCACGCGCGCACGCGCAGGTGGAAAGACTTGTCGAACGGGCCGTTTGCGATCGCGCGTAGCGAGTCGAGCGGATAGACGCTCGTGATGTCGAACGCGTCGATGAGGCCGTCGAGCGCGTCGCTCGTGCCTTGCGCGACCGCGGTGAACTCGTCCTCGTCCGGCTCGCCGCCGAGCGCGATCGCGATCTCCCAGTCGAACGTGCGGCCGCGCGCGGAAATCTCGCCGACCACCTCGACGAGCGGATCGCGCGTCGGGTCAATCGTCTCCCAGTAGCGCGGGCTCGTGACGCGCACGGCTGGCGGGATGCGTTCGGGGATACCGAGATCCGGCACGCCCAGGGCGAATAGGGCGCGCTCCGCGTTGACGCGGCCGTACCCCCAGTGGTTGTCCCAGCCTTCCTTGCAGCCGCCAGGCGTGAGCGTGAGGCAGTGGCTCGCCACGTCGTCCGCGGTCATCATCATGATCTGACGCACTTCCTCCGCTGATATGCCGATGCCGCGCTGCAAGGCGTACGAATAAATCAGGCCCGCCAGGCCCGCGCCGTTGCCGACCGCCTCCGAGCTGCACGCGCCCGTGGAGACGGTGATGTCGATGTGCGTTCCCCAGTTGGTGCAATAGCTTTCCGTGAAACCAAAGATGCCAAGCGAGATGTCGGGCGCAAGCTCGATGGGAGGAATCGGCAGCACCGCGTGCACGCTCATGACGTCATCCGACGCGGCGGGGTAGATGTGGTGATAGCCCCACTCGTCGCCGGATGCCGCGATCGACAGCACGCCCGCGTCGTGCGCCTCGCGAAACACGCCCATCGCCTCGTGCGAATAATCGACCGCGCCAAGCGGCACCATGATGACGCTCGCGCCCATGTCGAGCGCGTAGCGCGCGCCGGCGGCCATGGCGTCCGCGTCGCCGAGCACGGCGTCCGTGACGCGCACGACCATCACCGTGCAGTCGGGGCATACGCCGGGTTTGTCGCCCACGCCATTGCCGCCGGGCGCGGCCGCCGCGCTGGCGACAAGGCCGGAGTGCGTTCCTTCGGGGAACTGCGAGACGCCAAGCGGGGTGTTAACGTTGCGCAGAAAGTCCCAGCCGCTGATGTCGTCCACGAAGCCGTTGCCGTCCTCGTCGAGGCCGTTCGAAAACGCGTCGATGAGATCCTGCGGATCGACGTACGAGCGCCCGGAGTGATCGACGCGCGGATCGTTCAGGTAGTCCATCGACGAAAATCGCCCGTCGCCGTTGCAGTCGTACGCGCACGGCGTCGCGCCATCGAGCGGCGGCGGCAGCTCGCCCATGTTGATGAAAAAGCGGTCGTGCATCTCCGGACTGTGGAAGCTCGACAGGCCGTTGTCGATATCGGCGATCATGATCTCCGGCCGGCCCGTGTGGACCTTCCACGCGCCGGTGGCGTTGATACCGGGGATCGTCCAGGGCTCGGCGGGGTCGGTCGATTCGGGATCAAGCGGATTGAATCCAAGCAGCACGTTCGAGTTCGTGAAGATGCTCAGGATGTGTTGCGGATCGAAGACGGGTCTTGCGAGATCAAGGGGCACGTTCGGCACGAACCAGTTCAGGCCGGCGGGAAATTTGTCGTCGAAGGCGCCGCCGCCCGCGTCCTTCAGGTTCGCGGTGATCGAGACGCGATAGCGTCGGCCGAACATGAGGTTTCCGACCGGATTGATGACGACGGTGTCGTTGGCGACGTTCGTCGTGATGACGGCGATCGACGCGGAAACCGCGGTCCCGTTCGGATTCAGAAGGCGCACGTTGCCGGGCGTCGCCGTCGCGGGATTGATCGACTGATTGAAGACGAGAAAAACGTCCTCGTTCGGTTTCGTCTCGAAATCAAGGTAGTGCGGCGTCATATCCACGAGGGAAAACGCCAGGGCGTTGCCCGCGCAAAGCACGAGCGACGCGGCCAGCAAAAGGCGCGCGGGCGAAATCAACGGAACTCCCTCCCCAGGGCGAGCATTAAGACGCCGAAGTTTAGCCGATGATCGCCGCGCGGCAAATGTCGATGCGAGCCGTCAGCCATCAGCCGTCGGCAATCAATCGTCAGCGATCAGTCATCAGCAATCAGCCGCCATACGGCGCAAGCCGCCAAATTCGCTCGGTGTCCTCCGTGTCTCCTCCGTGCTCTCCGTGTACCGCCGAGAAAAAAATTCGCCGGGTCGTGCGCGGCGCGACCCGGCGTGATGGAGGTGATTGCGCGGCTTGCTGCCGCGGTCTTGCCCGGCGCAGGGCGCCGTTGGTTTCGATTCGAGGGCCGCGCGCTCGCCGGCGCCCGGCCGGGAGTCTAGCGGCCGATAACCGCCGAGGCGTTCGCGGAGTTTTCGGCTATACGCCCGTTAGCCCAGATTGACGCGCCAAGGGCGATGCCCATCCAGGCGACGATGAAGGCGACGAGAACAAGCCGCATGTTGATATGTATGGTCATCGCTTCTGCCTCCTTGTAATTCGCTCAAAGAGAAGTAAAAGCAATTGCGATGCCAATAGGGACTGCTACTGCAAGGCATTGATTATGTTGCAATAATCAGTTGCAGATCACCCGCGCGATGCCCGTCGCCGGAAGATTCGTAAACTTTTGAGAGAAAAGGTGAGTTTTCGGAATCAGTCGCGCGGTTCGCCGCCTGCGTTGCCCTCGTCCGAACGGGGCGCGGGTTCGTCGTCGCCCTCATCCGCGGGCGGGCTTGCCGGCTCGGCTGGCGGCGCGGGTTCGGTTTTCTTTTCGGGCTCCGCGTCCTCCGGTTCCTCGGGCGGCGGCCCGGGGTACGGATGGTGATGATACGGTCCGTATGGATGATGGCGGTGCCACATGCGTTCGTGGCGATCCCAGTTCTTCTTCACGTCCGCATCGGAGACGCCGCCGCCGAAGCCGAAAGCAAGGCGCACGAATCCGATATTATTGCGGAAGTCGGGCTCGTCGCCGTTTAAGTCCTCGCCGCCGTCGATGAGCCAGCCCGTCGAGATCGCGTCGACGAGCACGCCCGCGCGAAGGCCGGTCAGGAAAAATGCGAAGCCGCCGTGATCCCCGCGTGCGAACGGGTAAACGTAGTCGAAATGAAATGCGGCCTTCAGCGCGAATGAGCCGTAGGTGAGGTTGACGGACTCGTCGGTCGCGAGGCGAATCGTGCCGTCGCCCGCGTCGCCCATCGGGATGTACGACAGCCCGGCCTGCTCGGCGAACGGCAGGTCGACGTAATCGCCCTCCACGTCAAGCAGCGTGCCCGCGTACCCGAATCCGATGACGGGATAGCCGCGAAATCCCTTGAGATCCCACAGCAGGAATCCGAAATCGAGCGTGAACGTCGATGTTGTGAGCGAGGCGTCCATACGGTCGCCGCCGACCTCCTGCCGCGACACCGCGCCCGCGCCGCCGAGGATTAGCCGCTCAAAGATGACGCCGTAGATCTCGCCGCCGAAGGTCAGGGCCGAGTCGTTGAACTCGTCGGCGCCGGCCGGCGCGAGGTAGTCGTTGATGCCGGAGCTGTCGACGAAAAACGCACCGACGTGGATCGCCGCATGCCCGCCGTAGCCGATCTCCGTATCGAGCGCGTGCGCCGGCCCGGCAAACGCGAATGCAACGACGAATGTCAGGGCCGTAAGCGACAGCGCGCGGTCGGCTCGCACCGGCACGAATGTTCCTTTTCGATTCCGCGCCGAAGCAGGCGGGACGCCTGCGCTCCCGGCGCGCGAACCGACATTTCCGAATTTCCGATGTGCGTTCATGCGCCTGAATCTGCCACCGTCGCGGCGCGTTGTCACGCCGATTTTCGCGTTGCCCGATTCGCGCGCCGCGTGATAGACAACGCGCGCGGGAAAATTTTCCTTTCCGCATCCTCAAAACACGGGTCATATTGGCGCTTATGAAAGACCGACTCGCCGAAAACATCTCCGCCGTTCTTGCCGCGCTTGCCGCGGACAGCTATTTCCCGAACGCGGCGCCGCCGAATGTCGAATTGACGATCCCCAAACTGGAGGCGCACGGCGACTACGCGACCAACGTCGCGCTCATCGCCGCCAAGGGCGCGGGCAAGAACCCGCACGACGTCGCGCGCGAAATCGTCAAGCGCCTTGGCGATGCAGGCGGGCTCATCGAACGCACGCAGATCGCGGGACCGGGATTCATCAATTTCTTTTTGAAGAAGGCCGGGCTGTTCGATGTCATCCGCCGCGTCGCGGCCGAGCGCTATCACTTCGGGCGAGTGGACGACGGCGCGGACCGGCGCGTGCTCGTCGAATTCGTTTCCGCGAATCCCACGGGGCCGTTGCACATCGGCCACGGGCGCGGCGCGGTGACGGGCGATGCACTTTCCCGCGTGCTCGCGGCGGCCGGCTTTCACGTCTCTCGCGAGTACTACATCAACGACGCCGGCGTGCAGATCGAAACGCTGGGCCGATCGACGTGGCTGCGTTACCGGCAGCTCATCGACAAAAAGAACGAGCCGCTTGCCGACGGGCTCTACCAGGGCGCGTATATCCGCGAGCACGCCCGGGCGCTGCGCGCCGAGCGCGGCGGCGGCCTGACCGAGGCCGACATTCCGATGATCGCGCAGTTCGCTGCCGGGCGGATCCTGAAGGAGATCGAGGACGACCTCGCCGCCATCGGCGTCACGTTCGATCATTTCTATTCCGAACGCTCGCTGCACGAGCGGGGGCTGGTGCGCCAGAAGCTCGAGGCTCTGAAGGCGAGCGGCCTCGCATTCGAGCAGGACGGCGCGTTGTGGTTTCGCAGCACGCATTACGGCGACGAGAAGGACCGCGTGCTGGTGAAGTCCACGGGCGAGACGACGTACCTCGCGGCGGACGTCGCGTATCACGGCGACAAGATCGACCGCGGGTTCGATCAGCTTATCGACATCTGGGGCGCGGATCACCACGGCTACATCGCGCGCATGAAAGCGGCGATCGGCGCGCTCGGCCGCGACCCGCACATGCTGACGTGTTTGCTGATCCAGATGGTGAACCTGCTACGCGGCGGCGAGCGCGTTTCGATGAGTACGCGCGCGGGCGAGTTCGTGACGCTGCGCGAGTTGACCGGGGAAGTCGGCGCGGACGCGACACGCTTTTTCTTTTTAATGCGCCGGCACGATTCGCAGCTCGATTTCGACGTCGATCTCGCGAAGGACCGCTCGAACAAGAACCCCGTCTTTTACGTGCAATACATGCACGCGCGCATCTGCTCGGTGTTCGCCAAGGCGGCCGAAGCGGGCATCGACGTGCCGGACGCGGACGCGATCCTCGCCGCGGGCGCGGGCGGCGATAACATCGGCGACGCAATGCCGATCGTGGAGACCATCCTCGCGAAGCCGAAGGGCGACGCGGGCATCAATCTTTCACGCCTCGGCGAATCGGAGGAGGTTCAAATCGCGCAGCACCTCGCGGAATTGCCGAACGTCGTGCGCCGCGCCGCGCTCGACCGCGAGCCGCACCGGCTGACAGTGTACGTCATGGAACTCGCGGGCATGTTCCACCCGTATTACTTCCAGCACCGCATCATCTCCGACGACGCCGAACTCACGCGCACGCGCCTCGCGTTCCTCTGGGCGATCCGCCAGGCGACGCGCAATGTGCTGGCGATACTGGGGATCAGCGCGCCGGAGACGATGTAGGAAGAGGCTGAAAGGCTGGTAGACTGGAAGGCTGGAAATCTGGAAGGCTGAAAGGCTATTGCAATACGGATCGGCAACAATTTCGTAGCGGTGTTATCTGGCGCGTGCTTCCGTCATCCTGAGCGAAGCGAAGGATCTGGCGCGCCCCAGGTAGAAGGAGCGTGAAATGAATCGCAATTATCTCGGTGATGCTCTTGATTTTTGGAAGCGCGCGATGTTTGCATATCTGCGCGAGAAAGGTGCGATCCGGAATCTGCAAGTCGTGCCGATGTTTCCGCGCACATCGGAAGCAACAGAGACCGACGAATTGAAAATCGCGTACGCGAGAATTCTTGGCGTATCACCGTCGAATATTCTTGAAGCCGGAGAGAAGCCGATCGGCGATGTTTTTATCGATCCGGACACCGGCGTCGCGGCGGGGACGGCGTCTCGAAAACACGTTTCCGCGCGCGTTTGTCATGATTTTCTTTCGAAGGAACCGTCGAATGTGGTGATGGTATATCAGCACGCGGCGCGCGAGACGGATTGGTGCGAAACTCGCTTGAATATTTTGCGCGGAGGCGACATTCCCGCGTGCGCGTACCACGGGACCGGAGTCGCGTTGTTGTTTTTGTCGAACGACGCGAGCCGGATCGAGAGTATTTGCGTCGCGCTGTCCGAATTGCTGGGATCCGCCGCGGCCGCACGGTTGATCAAAGGTGGCGAGTTAACGGCGTCGTCTGGGGCAGGGCCAGATCCTTCGCTTCGCTCAGGATGACGAGGTGGCGCTCAGGATGACGTAACGCGGACTCGGTTTGACGGTGTAAACGCCGGGCGACGAAAGCAACAACGACAAAAAGCGGCCTGATTCATCACTCTTTTGCGTCCGCTTCGCGTTCTTCGCGTCTTCGCGGTGAATGCTCTCCGCGATGACCTTCCAGCCTTTCAGCCTTCCAGTCTTTCGGCCTACTCCGCGTCCTCACATCTCCCCGAACCCGTGTTCTTCCGCCTCGTCGAGTAGCCGGCGCTCGTCGTCGGTCAGGCGGTCGAGGGCGTCTTTGGCGCGGTAGATCATGCCGAGGTTGTCGCACGCTTTCATGCACGCGATCTCGGCGAAGTAGGGGTCGTCCTTGGGAAGGTTGATCGCCTTCTCGCGGAACTCGCGGTAGGCGTCGCCTGTCCATACATCGAGGAAGGCGTCGCTCTTGAGGTTGCCCATCGGCTTCTTGTAGCCCTTGCAGCACGGGACGACCGCGCCGTCGGTGCCGATGCGCGTGTACGTCCAGCCGATATTGCACGCCAGGTTGCGCGTCGCCTCGCCGTCGTATCCGCCGGTCGACGCGTCGCGGCTCGTGATGCGCCGGTAGAACGCGCCAAAGCCAAGGATTGACAAGAACGGCACGGGAACAACGAAACGTTCCTTGTCGATGCTGCATTTGTTCTGCACGGGGCAGGCCGTACACTCCTCGACGGGGTACTGGAAGATGAGCGCGTTTTCTTCCTTGTTGTCCTCGGTGACGTCAAGGCGCCAGCTCTTGCGTTCGCACAGCACGTCAAAGCGGCGGATGTCGTCGAGCTCGTATTTGAAATCCCACGACACCGCGCCGTACTTCACGAACCGCGCGAACTCCTTGCCCTCGCCGGTATTCTCCGCGGAGCGCGGCGTCTGGTTCGGATCGAGTTCCAGGTAGTCGTCGCGGCGCGTCAGGCCGTCGAGCTGCGTGCCGATCAATTCGCGATCCTGCGCGGTGATGGCGAGCGCGTCGGATTTGCCCGCGATGATATCGACCGGCGTGAACTCCACGTGATCGACGAGCGCGTCGAGCGCGAAGCTGATCATGTCGTCGATGCCGCCCGCGTTCACATGATTGATGACGTTGTAGATCTTCACGTGCGGGCGGAATCTTTTCTGCCGCTTTTTCTCCGCGTGCATATTCTTGAGCGACGCGCGGATCGCCTCGAACACCTTGGGTTTGGTTCCCGGGTGCGTCTTTTCGTACATGTCCGCGGTGCCGGCCCAGACGCTGACGGTCAGGTTGTCGAGGCCAAGCTCGACGAGCTTCTTGACGTTCTTGTCCGTCAGCATCGTGCCGTTGGTGATGACCGTGCAGCGCAGGCCGTGGCTTTTCACGCGCGCGACGATGGCCAGGAAATCCGGATGCAGCATCGGATCGCCCGCGCCGGAGAACTGCACCATCTCGGCGCCGGCGCGCGCGGCGTCATCGATCGCCTTCAGCACGGTTTTCGTCGCGAGCGTGCGCCGGAACATCTCGCCGGTCCAGCGGTCGCCGCCCATCTCGTACCCGTGGTTCCAGCACCCGACGCAGTGCAGATTGCACTTGTTGGTCAGGTCGATTTCCAGAATCTTCGGGCCGGCGTAGACACGCTCCTGGCTCCGGATCCCCGCCAGGTGCAGGTTGCGGGAGAGGAATTTGACAGGCGTGATTTCCTGGACGTGCCCGTTCCCGTTGGCGGGTTCGGCGTGGCCGTTGGAATGCACGGGATGCACCGGATGGACATCATGGACCGAATGGACTGAATGGACGGAAGACGCCTTCGCGCCATTGCCCGTGACCGTGCCCATTCCCGAAACGGTCCCCGCGCCGGCGTACGCCGCGTCGCCGCCAGGAGTGCCGTAAGTCTTTGCCATGATCTCGGCCGCGCTTTTCGCGTTGAGGAAAGTCTCCGCGGTGCCGTAGTCGAGGTCCTTCTCGCGCTTGAAGTCCTCTTCGAGCGTGGGCACGCGAATCGTCTTGCCCTTTTCGCCGAACGCGCCCGGATCGAAGCTGCCGAGATTGTTGATTTGCCGGATCAAGCGCGCGAAACGCTCGGCCACCGGCAGGTTCTCGGATTTCGATTCGGCGGCGAGTTCGTTCTGCTTGCCCTCGGTGAGGTTCGTCTCCAGGCATTCCTTGCCGAGCTTCTGCACGAGCGCGAGCACGCGGCGGATGCGGTTTTTGCGCTCGTCGATCGACAGGCCGTTTCCGTCCGTCCAGAGGTAATGGAAGTCGTCCTTCGGCAGCGACATCCCCCACTTGCCGGCCTGCACATGCAGTTCGGTGCCCGTGATGATGACGCACGCGTTGATCGACTTGATCTGGTCGATCCACGGCGCGTTGGCCTCGATCATCTCCAGCGTCTTTTGAAAATCCTCTTCCGTCTCGCCGGGGAAACCGACGATGCAGAACATGCATGTCTTGATGCCCGCGTCGTGCGCGTCGCGGAAAACCTTCGTCGCGCTCTCGACGGTGAACAGCTTGCCCTTGTTCATGAGCGCAAGCACGTTGTCCGAACCGACCTCGAGGCCAAGCTGCAACTCGAAGCAGCCCGCCGCCTTCAGTTTGCGCAATAATTCCGGCGTCAGGTTTTTCATCGGCGCGGCCTCCGCATTCCAGCGGATCGGCAACTTCGCCTCGATGATCATGTCACAGAGCTTGTCGAGCATCTTCGGCCGGCCGTTCAGGATGTTGTCGGAGATCGTGAAACTGCGATATCCGAGAACCTCCACGTCGTATTTCAGCTCGGCGAAGATGTGCTCCGCGGTGCGGCTGCGGTACGTGCCCGCCAAGTCCTTGCCCTTGCAATACACGCATTTCGCCACGCACCCGCGCGACCACTCCAGCACGAGCGAATTGCCGTGGTACTGCGTCATGTCGAAATGCTTGTAGGTGGGGAAGGGGACCGAATCCAGGTCCGCGATCGAGCCGCGCGGCGTGTAGTCGAGCGACGCGTCGTCATTCAGCACGATAACGCCGGGGATGCCGCGGATCGATCGGCCGTCCTTCACCGCGCGCACGCAGTCAAGCAGCGTCTCCTCGCCCTCGCCGACGATGTATCCGTCGATCTCGTGGCCCGCGCGCTCAAAGAAAATCGTCCGGTAGTCGGGCGTGAACATCGCCGGTCCGCCGAGCACGATCGTGACCTCCGGCGCGCGTTTTCGGAGCATGTGAACGAGCTCGACCGCGCAGCGCTCCTTCGGATCGACCACGGAAACGCCGACGAGCTTCGGATCGTGCGCGAGAATTTCGTCCACCGCGTCGTCTAGGTATTTGCGCAGGCCAAAGAGCAGGACTTCCCACGTGTCGTCGTTTGACCAGTAGTTCTTGTTCTCGACGTGCCACAGGAGCTTCCATTCCTCGGGTGCGCGGTTGTACCAGGCGACGTTGTAGTCCACGACCTTCGTCGCGAACCCGCGCGAATCCAGATACGACGCCAGCACCGCGGGCCCGCACGGCGGGTTGGTGAAACCCCACGGCGGCAGGTTGACGATGACGACATCGATATCCGTCTCGAGGCTCTTGTCGTGGATTCGCTGGCGGACGCGCGCCTCCATGCGGCGCACCGGGTGGTAGCGCGGCACGAAAAAGTCGTAGTTGAAAACCACGTCGAGCCCGGCGACCCAGATCGCCATCTCGATCGCGCGCGTCTTGCGCCAGTTTTCGTTGTTGAACCCGCACGCGCTCCAGGTGTGCTCGTGCCCGCCGTCGGGCAGCATGATCTCGTACTTTTGCGGAAACAGTTCGAACGCGGTGCGCGAGAGCACCCGCACCGGCAGCACCGTGTCGATCACGTCGATATGCGGTTCGGCCTGCTTGAGCAGCCGTGCGGTGCGGTAGAAGTCTTCCTGCTTTTCGCATGGCGCGCCGACCATGATGTTGACGTGCGTCTCGATGCCGGCCTCGTGCGCGTCGCGCAGATTCTCCATCGCGACCCGCGCGGTGTACGGGCGGCCAAGCTGCGTCAAGACGCGGTCCGAAAGCGACTCGATGCCGAACGTCAGCGCGCGGCAGCCCGCCGCCTTCATCTTGCGATACAGGTCCGCGGTCATCTCCGAGGTCGGGGCGATATCCGCGTGCCAGTGGATCGGGATCTTCGCGTCGATCAGCAAATCGCACATCTCGCGCAACTGTTTCGGGTTGCCGTTGATGATGAGATCCTGAAAGCGGAATCCGCGGACGTCGAAGCGGCGGAACGCGTCGCGCATCTCCTCAAACACCGCCTGCGCGGGGCGATAGCGCGCGGGACCTTCCTTCGGCTGATCGCCGCAGTGCGCGCAGCGATACCGGCAGCCGCGCGATGCGCGGATGTTGTATTGCCCGCCGTAATCGACCGGGTGCAGCTCGCGATAATCCGGCGCGGGCATGAGATCCAGGTGTTTCATCGGCTCGCGCGGGATCAGCTTCTTGTTCCCGTCCGGTTGCAGATAACGCACGCCGCGCAGCGTATCGATCGAATCGCCGCGCACGATGCGGGCGGTCAGATCCGCAAGGCTTTCCTCCGGCTCGCCGGTCACCATGTAATCGCACACGGTGTCCGCGTGGATGCTGCGCTCGACGAAACTCCCCGGCACGGAGCCGAACAGGATCGTCTTGCGTTCGGGGTCCCTGGCGCGAATCATCTCGAGGATGATTTTCGTCAGATAGTTGTTTCCGCGCTCGGCATAAAGCGCGATCGCCCTGGACTTGCGGGCAAGCAGGCGGTCGGCCATCGCCGCGGCGTCCAGGCCGATCGTTTCCATGCGCTGGCGCAGGTTGTCCGGATGCGCCCACTCGTCGCGCCGGCCCGCGTCCCAGAATCCGCGCTGATCCGCGGACGCCTTTCGATACGCGTGGATGTTCAGATCGACAACCGCGTTCGCGATGCCGCGCGCGGCCAGGTACGACGAGGTTTGCGCCAGTTGATACGGCGGCGCGGAAACGTCGATCGGCGGCGCGACGCCAAGCACGATATCGACGGACTCCTTCTTGCGCGCCACGTCCGGGCTTTCGAAGTAGTAGTTCGTCTGGCGGACCTTGGTGCCCATCAGGCGCAGCACGTCGAGGATCTGCCCGAGCCACTCCATGCGTTTTTCAAACGTGTTCGCGCCGTCGGTGGTCTGCCAGGAGACTTCCCACCAGTCGGGGTCCTCCGCCGTCGCGATGCCGAACTTTTCGAATTTGTCGTGCAGGATGCTGTATTCGATGAGGTTGCACGTATTGCAAACGCACACCTCGTTGATGAGCTGCGCGTTGCCGGCGAGAAACTCGATGGTCTCGCCGATCGTCTGGTCGGTTTCGCCGGGGAAGCCGACGACGATGTTGACCCAAAGGTTGATGCCCGCTTCGCGGATGTCCTTGAGCACGCGGCGGCAGGTGGCCATTTTGTAGCCCTTGCCCATCTTCTTAACCATCGCCTCGGAGCCGGACTCCACGCCGAGCGTCAGCGTGTGGCATCCGGCCGAGCGCAGGTTCGAGAGGATGGAGGGTTGCAGCGCCTCGGAGATGATCGCGTTCGCGTTCCAGCGAATCTCCTCGCCCCACTCGCGCACCATGTTACAGAAGCGGTCGATCTCCTCGATGTTGTAGTTGATCTGAAGATCGTTGAACGAGAAGTCGCGCACGCCGAGCACCTCGACGTGATGCTTGATCTCCTCGAACAGGATTTCCGCCGTGCGGTTGCGCTGCGGGCCCATGATGACACGGTCGTTGCAGAACAGGCAGTGCGCCTTGCACCCGCGCGACGTGACGATGGGCAGGTTCGGCGTCTTGTACTGCGAAAGATCGAAGTCCTCGAACGTCGGCCAGGGGAAGACGTCGAGCCGCTCCACCGGCTTGCGCTGCGTGATCTCCGAATAGGTGTATTCGCCGACGGACATCACGCCCGGAACATCGGTGACCGGCCGGGATTCGCGGCGCGCGCGCAGAAGCTCGATCAGCGTGTTCTCGCCCTCCGGCCCCATCGCGAAAACGTCCACGAGCGCCTGCTCGAAAACGCGTGCGGCCTTTTGCGCGTACACGCCCATGCCGCCGACCACCACGAACGCTTCGGGCTTGCGCGCCTTGAGGCGGCGGATGATCTCCTGCGTCATGTTGCGGTTGTCGGAGTGGACCGAGAAGCCGTAAACGTCGGCCTCGGACGCGATGAGATCCTCCACACACGCCTCGAGCGATTCGCGGTACTTCTCCCACGTCGAGGCGATCATCGACGGCCAGACCCACTGCGTCTTGGTGTCCATGTTCCAGTTGTCGCGCTCGATTTCGTCGACGGCGCGATAGACCCGGATGTTGTAGTCGCGCACGGTCACCGAAAAACCGGCCGCGCGCGCCGAGGCCGTCAGGCTCGCCAGCGAAAGCGGCGGCGACTCCGGCCCGTAGGGCGGACACATCGCAAGCAGCAGATCGAACTTTTCAGGCATCAGACGACGCAATTCCCCTTATTCACGGGTAGCATGGCATCGTAGCGGAACGCGCGCCGCGCGCGCAAGGTGAATCGCCCGATTCGGCGGAAGGAAATACGTAAGCGGCATCGCGGGATACAATAAGCGCGCTCCGCGAAATGGGTGTGTTCGCCGGCCGCGGGATCGTGTTATTGAGTCAGTGGGTCACGCCGTGGATGACTCAAGGAAACGAACCATGACTGACAAGCGATCAAAGCCCTCGCGCGGCCGGAAAAAACGCGCGACGAAAAGCGAAACCACCCTGCGCCGCCAGGCACGCGAGAAGGACATCGCGTTGCAACAGCGCGCCATGAAAAAAATAACCGTCTCGGATCCCTACGAGATCAACGCAATCATTGACGAAGCGGCGAGGCCGGAACGCAAAGACCGCTGAGGCTTACGCCCTCCGCGCCGACGCCACCCACGTCACGCCCGGAAGCGCGACGCCGCCGTCAGTCTGATATTCCTCGTACGCGAAGACGATGTCCTCGTGGATCGCGTCGAGTTTATCCGGTGGGGCTTTCGCGAGAGTCGCGGCGATCGGCCCGGCCAGATCCAGAAGAAAGCCGAGCGCCTGCCGCGCGGACAGGAACGGTCCCCATTGCACCGGCTGTTCGGCGATCTCCACGTCCGTGAATCCCGCCTTTTCGAGAACCGACGCAAGCCGCCGCCCGTCGCCGAACGCGAAAATGCCGGGCATGTCCGGCGGCGGCGCGGGCAGTTTGAGGTGCTCGCGGATGATCATCGCCGGCGTCGAGGCCCAAACGTTGCGCTCCGGCTCCGCCCAACACGCGACCGCGATGCGTCCGCCGGGCTTGAGCGCCTCGCGGCAATGCGAAAGGCACGCGACCGGATCGGGCATGAACATGAGGCCCCAGCGGATCGTCACCGCGTCGAAGCTCTCCGGCGGCACCGACAGCGCCTCGCCGTCCAGGCAATCGAACACGACGTTCGCAAGGCCGCGACGCCGCGCCTTCTCGCGCGCGTACGCGAGCATCGGTTCGACGAAATCCGTCGCCAGCACCGAGCCGTTCGGTCCCACGTGCGCCGCGATGGTAAGCGCCGGTTCGCCCGTGCCGGATGCGATATCCAGCACGCGGTGCTTCGGGCCGATCCCCGCCAGGGTGACAAGGCGCGCCGCGACGGGCGCCGCGCTTCGCATCAGAAGCTCGTCCCATTTTTCCCACCCGGGCGCGACGCTCGTCCAGTTCGAAAGCTCGCGTTGCTTCAGATCGATGCTGTCCATGACGCGCTCTCCTTCTCGTTCGGTGCGTGCGACGCACCGGCTTCCGCATTCGGGTCAGACGAAATTCCGTGAGCGCACCTTTTGGCAGATTTTCGAAGCGAGAGCGGTGAATCCGCTCACGGCATAAGCGAATTGAGCGCGATAGTGTGTTTTTTGGAAATCAACGCGTCCGGGTTTTTTGCTCCCAACCGTTTCCGCGATCATTCCCAAGGAGGTCATCGATGCCGACCGATACATTGAAAGAGCTGTTTTTGAACGAGGTGCGGGACATCTACTACGCTGAAAAAGAAATCCTGAAGACGCTTCCGAAGATGGCCAAGGCCGCGGCCAACGAACGCCTTCGCACCGCGTTCGAGTCGCACCGCCGCCAGACCGAAGGGCAGGTCGAGCGCCTGGAGCGTATCTTCAAGGACCTCGGCGTCTCGGCGCGCGGCAAGACCTGCCCGGCGATCGAGGGGCTCAAGGAAGAGGGCGCCGCGATCATCCGCGACAAGGGCGATTCCGCCGTGCGCGACGCGGGCCTCATCGTCACCGGCCAGAAGGTGGAACACTACGAGATCGCCACCTACGGCACGCTGCACACCTGGGCGGAGCTGATGGGCATGACGAGCGCCGCCGAGCTACTGCGGCAGACGCTCGACGAGGAAAAGGCCGCTGATCGCCTGCTCAACGACATTGCCCGCGAGACAAACCGGCGCGCCTACGGAGAGGAGGCCGAAGCGGTCGACCGAGACCTGCTGCGCTCGGAGAACGAAGGCTACGGCGTCGCGCAGGATGTCGCCGCCGAGGAAAACGAAGACGAAGAGCCATACGACGAAGATTGGGACGAGGAAACGGACGAGGATGAGGACGAGGAAACGGACGAGGATGAGGACAAGGAATAGGAAAGAGGACGGTGGAAACAGGAGATAGAAATTAGAAAATAGATTCGTCACAACGTCCGAAGTCGATCCGCGCGCGATGGATGGGATTTCGCTGCCGTCGCCACGAACAACAAAAAGATCAGCGGCCCGCCGAAACACCTCGGCGGGCCGCTTTTCGTTGACGGCAACACAATGGGCGCTACCACCCCTTACGGCAACGTTCCCCGTAAACGGCCTCTCGCGACTTCCTGTTTCCTGCTTTCTTATTTCCTGTTTCCTTTCTCGCTAGCAGCCGCAACAGCCTCCGTCGTCGTCGTCGTCATCATCGTCATCGTCATCATCGGCCGCCTGGTCATCATCCGAGGCGTCATCATCGTCGGTCGCGTCGTCGTCCCCGGTGTCGTCATCGTCCGCGTCGTCGTCATCCAGGGGCGCCCCTTCGGTCAGGCCGGAGACGACAAGCGAAAATCGCTGCGGGCCATCGGGGACCGTCGTGCCGGTGACGTAGAGTTTCAGCGCTGTGCCGGCCTCCAGGTTCGCGATCTCCACCTGTTCCACGGGGTCGCGGTGGTTCGCGCCGCGCGTCGCGTCGGCGTTCGGATCCGCCGGATCGAGAATCCACGGAAGGTGCGTCTTCGAGTCGCCCTCGCGGATCGCCAGGTCCAGATCGTTGACGAGCGTCACGGCCGCGAAGGTCGTCGCCGGTGGATCGGTCCACACCAGCGTCGCCTTCGCCGGACCGCCGTCGGCGACAAGGTCGATCGTGTACGTGCCGCTCTGGTCAAGTTCGTCCTCGACGATGATGGCCTGCGTCATGAGGTCGAGCGTCGGGGGGATGTCCAGAGCGCCGTAACCCGCTCGAAAGGTTGGGCCGTCGCCGTCGGTCAGCGTTTTCGCGCCGTGGATGACAAGCGCCTTGGTGGTGGAAGCCCACGGATCCTCGCCGCCGACCTCGCGGCGCCAATATTCCTGAACGAGCGCGACGCCGCCCGCGACGACCGGGCCGGCCTGGCTCGTGCCGCAATATCCGACGTACTGATTGAACAGGAAGCAGGCGTTGATGCCGGAGAAATCCTTGTCGCAACCCGGCGCGGACACGTCCGGACGCAAGCGGCCATCGTCCGTCGGGCCCCAGCTCGAGAACGAAGTCATGTCCAGGTCTTCCTTGTCGAGCGCGCCGACCGCGATGGAGTTTTTCGCCGTGGCGGGCGGAGCGACGGTGTTGAAGTTCGTGCCGCAGGCGCCGTAGCCGCGCTCGTTGCCCACCGACCAAACAATCGAGATGCGCCCGTGTTCCTCGCGCACGAGCGTGTCGATCAGCCGCGCGGTGGCCTCGTAATCGCCTTCCATGTCGCAAAAGCGGTTGCCCAGACGCGCGAGGTTGGCGCCGATGGAATTGTTCGACACCGTCGCGCCGTGCTCCTGGATGGCGTTCTTGTACGCGATGTTCATGTTGCCCGGCGAGTTGTACAGCGGTGGAATCGACAGCGGGAGCACGAACGACGAGACGATGAACGCCTCGGGCGCGATGCCTTCGTAGAGCCCGTCGGAGCGGAATCCGTTGCCGCCGACGATGCACGATACGTTGTGCGCGTGGCCGGTGATGTCCGGGAAGGGGATACCGTTGACCACCTGGCGGTCCATCAGGTCGTCGTGCGGAAACGGCAGGATCGTGCCGCCGTCGAGTACGAACACGCTCACGCCGTCACCCGTTACCGAATAGGGCGCCGCGTTGGCCACGTCGCCGCCGACCATCGGCTTGGCGACATCCAGATTCGGGCCAAGGGGCGGAAGCCCCTCGGCGACAAACAGAATTTCGTCCGCAAGAGCGAGCGTATTCGCCGCGGAAGGCAACCCGCGCGCCATGAAGGTCCGCGTGACGGCGACCGACTCCAGCACCTCAAGCCCTGCGCCTTCGATCACCGCACGGCCGGCATCCTCGGAAACGTCCAGGTGCGTCTCGATGGCGAACACGCGCTTGCCGTCGTCGTGCCCATTTTCCACCTCGCGCACGACGCCTTTGGCGAGAAGAGCGTGGATCTTGTCGACTGTCTCGAGCGCGCCCGCATGGCGGATGTTTTTCTCGGAGGCGATCGAAAGGCGCGCGCCGTCAGCGATAAACGCCGTGAAGGCGCGCGGGCCGACGGGCGAGAGCAGGCGCACGCCGTCCGCATGAAGCCGCGCGCGTTCCTCGGCGTTCGGCGCGTCGTGGAGTTGTACAAGCGCGTGGCGCCCGGCGAGTTTGGCGATCGTGCCCGGCACGTCGGTGAGCGGCGCGGGGGTCAGCGTGCGGTTGCGAAGGCGTATCGCGTCATCGGCGACAGCCGCGCCGACGAGGACCGCAAACACGATCGCGAGCGCGAGAACGGTTCTTTTCATCATCTCCCTCCCGGTTCGGAAGCGTCGTAAAAAAGCGCGGCAGCATAACATCGCACGCGAAAAAAGAGAAAACTCCCGAGGAAAGAAAAAAAGGAAAGAGGTTCGCGCTCCGAAATGTTTCTGATGGGTCGCGCCGGCCTGTGCGGCGTCAGGACGCGTTCCTCTTTCCTCTTTTCTCTTTGCTCGCCTTCATTTTTTCCTTGAACGCGCCCCCCAAAGGGGTGTCCAATGGGGCGAAACGTGACGCCGCGGAAGCGGTCCCTGGGTCAACGAAGGAGATTTCCCATGAAAAGAAAGTTGGGTGTTCTGGCGGTGACGGCGCTCGCCTGCGCGTTGGCGCTCGCGATCGCGATCCCCGCGTCCGCGCAGCCGTTCGAAGGCAAGCGGCACGGACCGCCGCAGGTCAATGTTCTTTCCGATGTACGTTTTGCGATCAATCACCTTGAAGCGGCCAAGGAAGCCGGCGTGACGGACGAACAGGTCACGCGGCTGCAAGCGATTCTCGACGATCACCGCGCGAAAGCGCAGGCCGCTCGCCAGGCGGCAAAACAGGCGCAGAAAAACCTCGACGACGTGCGCGACGAACCGGAATTCGACGTGGACCGCTTCCTGAGGGTCGCCGAGGAACTGGCCAAGTCGAAGGAAGCGCTTCTCAAGCAACGCATCGAGACGGAGGTTAAGGTACGCGAGGTGCTGACCCGCGAGCAGATCGACAAACTGCAAGCGGCTCATCCGCGGGGCTTGGACAAGCGCATGCATCGTGGCGGCCCGCCGCGGATGGCGCCCGGAATGCCGGGCGGCGATCCGTACATCGAGGGATATTGAGAAGAAAGGCTGAAAGGCTGAAGGGCCGGTAAGCCGAAAGGCTGGAAGTTCGCGGCAAAAGCCCCCGTGTCACGGCGGGGGCTTTTGTTCTGGACGGCGATCGCCGCCAGGCGGCAATCGGCGGGTTGTCACCCTCAGGAGCCGAATGTCTTTGTCCCCTTCGTGAATTTGTGTTGATTGGCAGTTTCAGCCTTTCGAACCCAGCAACTGCTCCACCACGCTCGGATCGGCGAGCGTCGTCGTGTCGCCGAGGTTGCCGGTGTCGCCGGCGGCGATCTTCTTGAGAATGCGGCGCATGATCTTGCCCGAGCGCGTTTTGGGCAGCGCGTCCGTGAAGTGGATGACGTCCGGCACCGCGATCGCGCCGATCTCCTTGCGCACGTGCGTCGCGAGGATTTTTTTCAGGTCGTCGTTGCCTTCGACGCCCTTGTTCAGCGTCACGTAGGCATACACGCCCTGTCCCTTGATCTCGTGCGGATACCCCACGACCGCGGCCTCCGCGACCCACTCGTGCGAAACGAGAGCCGACTCCACCTCCGCCGTCCCCAGGCGATGCCCCGAAACGTTGAGGACGTCGTCGATGCGCCCCATGAGCCAGAAGTCGCCATCGGCGTCGCGGCGCGCGCCGTCGCCCGTGAAGTAGTTGCCCGGGTACTGTGAGAAATACGTCTGTTTGAATCGTTCGTGGTCGCCGTAAACCGTACGCATCTGGCCGGGCCACGCCTGGCGGATGACGAGGAATCCGCCCTCGTTGACCGCCGCCTCCGAGCCGTCGTCACGGATGACCGCGGGCTCCACGCCGAAAAACGGGATCTGCGCGCTACCGGGCTTGATATTGCAGATGCCCGGCAGCGGCGTGATGAGGATGCCGCCGGTCTCCGTCTGCCACCACGTATCGACGATGGGGCAGCGCCCGCCCCCCACCGTTTCGTAGTACCACATCCACGCTTCGGGATTGATCGGCTCGCCCACCGTGCCGAGCAGTTGCAGGCTCGACAGGTCGTGCTTTTTCACCCAGTCCGCGCCTTGGGCTGCGATGGCGCGGATCGCCGTCGGCGCGGTGTAGAAAATATTGACCTTGTACTTCGCGCAAATCTCCCAAAAGCGGTCGGGCGCGGGGTAGGTGGGAATGCCCTCGAACATCACGCTCGTCGCGCCGGCCGCGAGCGGGCCGTACACGATATAGCTGTGGCCGGTCACCCACCCGATGTCCGCGGTGCACCAGAAAACATCGCCGTCGTGGTAGTCGAAGACGTATTTGAACGTCGTCGCCGTAAAGATCATGTACCCGCCGATGGTGTGCAGCGCGCCCTTGGGTTTTCCCGTCGAACCCGACGTGTAAAGGACGAACAGCGGATCTTCCGCGTCCATGATTTCGGGAGCGCATTCGGATGGGGCTTTCGGCACGAGATCGTGCCACCAGCGGTCGCGGCCGCCGGTCCAGTCGACCGCGTCGCCCGTGCGACGTACAACGAGGCACGTTCTGACCTCGTGCCCCGCGCGGGCACACAGGCGAATCGCCTCGTCGGCTTCCTTTTTCAGAAGCACCGGCTTGGAGCCGCGCATGACCGCGTCCGCGGTGATGACGAACGTACAGTTGGCGTCAAGGATGCGGTCCTTGAGCGACTCGGCCGAAAAGCCGGCGAACACGACGCTGTGAATCGCGCCGATACGCGCGCAAGCGAGCACGGCGACGACAAGCTCGGGGATCATGGGGAGATAGATCGAGACGCGATCGCCCTTTTTCACGCCCAGCTCACGCAGCACGTTCGCGGTGCGGCAGACATCCTCGTACAGCTCGCGGTAGGTGATGCGCCGATCCTCGCCGGGCTCGTTGCCCTCCCAGAAGTACGCGACATGGTCGCCGCGTGCGTCGAGGTGGCGGTCCAGGCAATTGACGGTGATGTTCGTCCGGCCGCCGTCAAACCATCGGATTTCGGGTTTGTGAAAATCGCCGAAAGACACGCGATTCCATTTCTTTTCCCACCAGAAGGTGTCCGCGATTTCGCCCCAGAACGCGTCCGGGTTCTCGATCGAACGCCGGTACATGGTCTCGTAGTCCTCGCGGGTCTTGATCCACGCCTTGTCGCGGAAACCCTCGGGCACGGGAAAGACACGGTTTTCGAGGCTGATGGAGTCGATCGTCTTGGAATTGGACATGGCTCCTCCAAACGCGCGGCCGGCGCGATGCGATGGACGCGCGGACGCTGGCATACCTAGGGGCCCCATCGACAGGGGAGATCAATCACCGAACGTCCATTTACACCGGCCGGGCGCCCGATCGCAATCGAAAGCGCGCCGTTTTTTCAAGGTCGCGGTGGTCGTTGCACCCAAAGCTGACAAATCGCGGTTCGAGTCCGGCCGGAGCACCGCAGGACGCGCGTGACAGAAATCTGATGCCGCCGTCGTCGCCTTTTTGTAATTTTGACCGATCGTGGAAAATCGCGGGACATTGGACGCAAAGTTCAATATTTTCAAGGAAGTTGACGCTATATTTGGTTTCGGGCGTGGCACGCGCAAACGCGATTTTCGCAAGCTCGCTCGCCAATCATCAAAAATTTGCGGCGAGGCTCAGAAAATTGTTGACGTGCCCTGGGCAGTGTGGCATAGTTGTTTTTGCGAGAACGAAGGACACCCTCCTTCCTTCCTGGTTCAACTACCTGATTGCTACCCTCCCTCAGAGAGACGCCAGTCTCTCTCTTTTTTTGTCTTTTTTCCGATTTCGGCGTCCGATCCGCGCCCGCGCCCGCGCCCGTGCCCGATTTGAATAGTCTGGAAGTCCGGAAGTCTGGAAGGTCATCGCACGCAACGCACCGTGCGGAGCCACCGATGGCGGTAGCTTCACCGTGGTATTCCCCGCTATAATTTTTTCGCATCGTTGCGGGATGCCCGCCTGCCGGCACATGGCCTTGAACAAACGGGGGATATTGTGGTGCGGATTCAGTCGGTTTTTCGCGATCTGACGCCGTCGCGCATCCTGTTGCTGTACCTGTTCCTGGCCACCGCGCGCATCACCGTCAATCACGCCGTCATCCTCAATCTGGACTTGCCGCGCGGTGTGCGTTTCACGTTGCAGGCGCTCGAGGACATCGTTTTTGTCGCGCTGACCGGCGCGGTGCTTTTCGGCGTGCTCACCAAGCGCGACGAATTGATCCACGAATCCCACGAAGCGCTGCGAAAAAGCGAGGCGTTGTACGGGTCGCTGGTCGGCTCGATGGATGACTACATTTTTCTCGTCAATCACCGCCTCGAGTACGAAGGTGTCTGGGGCGGACCGGGCGATGACGACGCGTCGGTGCGGAACGTCGTCGGCAAGACCGTCGACGATGTTTTTTCGCGCGAACAGGCGCCCCGTCACCGCGCCGCGTACGAACGCGCGCTTTCGGGCAACGTCTCGCACTTCGATTGGCATCTCGACACCGGGGATCGACGCCGGTATTTCCATACGGTGGTCAGCCCCATCCGCGATCCCGACGGCGGCGTGCGGCGACTTGTCGGCGTGTCGCGCGACGTCACCCGTCAGCACGAGTTCGAAGACCGGCTACAGGATTATCAAAATCAGCTCCGATCCATGGTCGCGCAGCTCGAACTCGCCGAGGAGCGGGAGCGCAAGCGCATCGCCACCGAGATCCACGACCGCATCGCGCAGTCGCTCGCGCTCGTGAAGATCCGGCTATCCGCGCTCGTCCAGGCTTCGGCGGGACGCGAGGCGCAGGCGCCGCTCGAGGATCTGGTAGCGCAAGTCGGACAGGCGATCGTCGACACGCGCGCGCTCACATACGAACTGTCGCCGCCGGTGCTGCATGAATTGGGCTTTCGCGCGGCGGTCGCGTGGCTCGGAGAGCAGGCGCAGATCGCGCACGGGCTGCCCGTTCAGGTGGACGAAAGCTACGAGAGCATCCCGCTGTCCGACGATTCGCGCCTGGTGTTGTTCACGGGAGTTCGGGAGCTGTTGAATAACGTGGTTAAACATGCCGGCGCGACCGGCGCGCGCGTCACCGTCGCCGAGCGCGGCGCCCAGGTCGTCGTTGAGGTACGGGACAACGGCATAGGCTTTGACCCCGCGCTGACCCGAACGACTCGGAGGGAGGGCAGTTTCGGGCTTTTCAATCTGCGCGAGCGGGTTCGCCACCTGGGCGGGCGCCTGGAAATTGATAGCCGCATGGGGGAGGGCACGGTCGTGCGCCTGATTGTTCCGCGCGCATCCCCCGCGGCGGAAGGAGCCGCATGAACAATATCCGGATTCTGCTCGTTGACGATCACAAAATCGTGCGCGAAGGCTATCGCACACTGCTGGCCAACGAACGCGGCATGGAGGTCGTCGGCGAGGCGGATGACGGGCGCGCCGCGATCGCCGCCTGTCGCAAGCTGACCCCGGATGTCGTCGTCATGGATATCACCATGCCGAATTTGAACGGCGTGGAGGCGACGCGTCTGATCCTCGAGGAGATGCCGAAAGTCCGCGTCGTCATCCTGTCCATGCACGGAGACAAGCGCTTTGTCACAAGCGCGCTCAAGAGTGGCGCGACGGGATTCTTGATGAAGGACTGCGCGTTCGAGGAGCTTGCCGACGCGATCCGCACCGCTGCGCGCGGGCAGACCTACCTGTCGCCCAAGGTGACGGGCATCGTGGTCGATGACTACGTGCGCCGCGTGACGAATCCCGCGCCCGTCGAGGGCCCCCGTATTTCGCCGCGTGAACGCGAGGTGCTGCAGCTCGTCGCCGAGGGCAAGCCGACGCGCGAAATCGCCGAAGTCCTCCACCTTTCGGTGAAAACCGTCGAAACGCACCGGCAACAGATCATGCTAAAACTCGATCTGCACAGCGTCGCCGAGCTGACCAAATACGCCATCCGAGAAGGTATCACCACGCTCGAAAAATAATTGCGCCGATCCGCCCATTCCCGAACGACGAGGGCGGCGGGGCGCCTTCCCCGATCGAACGCTGAACCGCGCCGCGCGCTTTCCGGGTTTCCCCAAGCGCGAATCGGGCGATCCCCGATGGTTTCCTAACCCGCGCCGGGCGACTCTTCAGAGGTATCCGGACATGCGTCCGGATCCTGAACGAGGCGAAGGTGACGCGATTTCTCATAGCCGACGAAAGCCCCATCGCGCGGCGCGTGATATGGTCGATCCTTTCCGTTGATCCCGAAAACCAGCTCGTCGGCGAAGCCGACAGCGGCGACGCGGCCGTCGAGGCGACCACCAGGCTTTCGCCCGATTTCGCCATCGTCGAGATGTCGCTTTCGCCGACCAACGGCATCGACGTCACGCGCCGGATTCGCGCGGTCTCGCCCGGGACCCGGGTGATTGTCATGACGGTCTACCCCGAGCGGCTGTATGCCGAAGTCGCCACGCAAGCCGGCGCTTCGGCCTTTCTCGTGAAGGAATCGGCCTTCGTCGAGATCCATGACGCGATCGAGGCTATCCGTGACGGCCGCGTGTACATCACGCGGCGCGTGGGGCCGAGCCGAATCGGCTCAATGTCGGGCCGCGAAATTCCCGCTAAGGGTCCGTCCGGCCTAGGCAAAACCCCTGCCGCATAGTTCCGGTCTTCCCCGATATTCGCGTTTCCCATTCGGACGTATTCGTAGCGTAAACAAATGGCGTCGGGCCGCACCACGCCGGTTCGGGAAAACAAAGATGTCAACGAAAATAATAAAAAATCGGTTCGGAGATTGGCGTCACGCGCAGCTCCTTGCCGCAGGTGCGCTCATCCTGGCGCTCCTTCTCCCCGCGGCGGCCGATGCCGCCCCGGCGCGCGCGGCCCGAGCCGCCGTGGCCGCGTCCATCGAGGGCGAAGGGTTCCCCAAAGCCGGCTGGGACGCGCCGTACGGCGTGCGACACCTGACTCTCGCGAAATGGACCAACGTCACCGAGCTCGAAGATTTCGGCGGCGACTGGGAGTGCGCGACGCCGGGTAGCTGCGTCGGCGACTATTTCGAGTTCATGGAAAGCGCGGTTCCGTTCTCGAAGCCGATCAGCCAGGCCCGCCTCGACTGGCTCCTTGACGAGAAAAACCTCATTCCCCTTATCGAACCGGGACCGTTTACGCAGCCCGAACTCCGAAAACGCGTCATCGACGACGGCCTCAACATGCGATTTCTTCTGGATGGCCTGGAAACGCGGGCGTTGACGGTGACGCGAACGGCTTACTTCGATCACGGAACGTACACCGAGTCGACGCTGCTTTTTGAAGACCCCTGGGTCGGGCAGTTCCGTGTGGTCTTGATGCGCCCGAAGACCAATAAGAAGGTTCCGGCGATCATGGCCGTGCACGGGCACGGGCAGGACGCCTGGGGCTGGATCGGCGAGAACGACGGCAAGGCATTCGTCGACGAGGGCTACGCTTTGGCCGTGCTGGATTTTCGCGCGATCCAGGGCGACAGCTTTGAAGTCATGGTGTCCGAAAACATGCTTCTGGATGGCTTCGCGTTCTACACGCTGCGCACCTACGAAACGCTGCTGCTTTTCAAGTATTTGCGCTACCGCGACGACATCATCGACGAAAAATCGATCGGCCTGATCGGCCACTCCAGCGGCAGCATGGCAAGCAATCTGACGGTCCGGATCGAACCGCGCATCGCCGCGTACGTCAGCGACAACGAAGGCACCTATCTGAGCGAAGCGGACATGATCCTCGACGACACGGCGCCGGGGCTTTACGTGCTGCATCCGCACATCAACGATCCATCGACAACGTCCGTACCGACGCTTGAGGTCCCCTACGGTTACGAAGGCGCGCGCGGCGCCATATCCGCGTTCTTCGATCAGCACCTGTAACAAAACATTCACGGCCGCCGCCGGCGGCAACCGGGCGGATGACATGTTCTCGATAACGTGGACAGCCAGGCTTCGTATGCCCGCGATCGCCTTCGCGATGACGATCGGATGCGTCCTGTCGGGTTGCGACACGGCCGGAAATGCGGACACGGCCGTCGTACCCGGCGACAGCGGGGAACAAGCGGGCGGGACGGGCGCGTCGCTCGATCTCCCTGCTGACGAACGGCCTCATTTGCGCCGCGATGCATCCGGTGAAGAGCGCCCCGAACCGAACGATATTGTCGATATCGAGACCGTTGTCGGTGACGACTGGGACTGCACCGATCCCGGAACGTGCGTCGATGACTACCTGCGCTTTATCGATCGGGCCGCGGGGCATGCCGACCCCATCCCCGCGGACGAGCTCGCGTTCATGCTCGATATCAAAAACCACCCGTCGCCGCTCGACATCGGCACGCCCATTCTTCGCGAGGCATTGACCCTCAAGATGATCGAAGGGCTGCGCATCGGCTTTCTCGTCGACGGCTTTGCACAACGCCGGTTTTCCGCGTCGGTGATATCGCGTGAAGTGAAGGAAACCGTGATTGAGGAGCAGATTCTTTTCACCGACCTGTACGTCGGCCGATTCAAGGGCTTGCTCATTCGCCCCAAGGCGCCCGGCCGGTATCCGGCGATCGCCGCGATGCACGGTCACGGCGACAATCCCTGGGTCATGCGCGATCAGTATCACGCGCTTAAACTGGCCGAGCGCGGTTACGTCGTTCTTGTCCTCTGGCTGCGGGTCAACTATGCCGACGCCTTCGAGAACCTTGTCTCGATGGAGCTGTTGTCATCCGGGTTCACGTTCCCGGGCCTGCGCGTGTACGAGGGGATGCTCGCCGTGCGCTACCTGCGCGCGAGGCCGGACGTGCGCGCGGACAGCATCGGATTTTATGGCCACTCCGGCGGCGCCGTGACCGGCAACGCGCTGGCGTGGATCGACCCGCACCTGAAAGCGGTGGTGTCCGACTGCGACACGCTCTGGCTCCAGCCCCCCGGCGATTCGCCCGGGCCCATCGACGACACCGCGCCCGATCTTTATCGCTATTCGGCGATCATCAACGAGCGGAATGGATACCCGCCGATCCCCATGCGTGTGGAGCCGTACGGGTACACGGACGGATTCGCGGACGTCTTCGATTTCTTCGAACGGCACCTGAAATAGCCGCCCGTCGAGGCATTCGATCAATCGCAAGGCGGCGGCCGGGTTTTCCCGGCCGCCGCCTCGTGTCCAGCCTTCGTTATCGCGTTACCGCATGGATGACGCACACCGCGTCGAGATCAAACCCGTCCTTGTCGCCGGATAACGGCGCCAGATTCCCCTGATCCTCGATCAGCGTGCCGTCGTCGTCGTACGACTCCGTACCCGGCGCGCGGGCGATACTGCCCGTGTCGATGATCCGAACGTAACGCGCGCTCGCGAGCCCCGCGTCGGCCAGATCGAACGCGTCGCCTCCGGATACGGTGAGGTCGGCGGGATCGATCCAGTCGTCCGTTTCGCCGTCGCCATCGGGATCGAGATTCGCCGATACCGTCGTCACGCCCGCGAATCCCGAAAAACTCGCGGGATCGGCCTGCGGCGAAACGTCCGTGGGATCGTAGTCGTTCGGCATGCGCACGAAGTCGACGCCGTCGGCGCTCACCTCGACAAACGCCGTCTCGATGAAACGCAGTCCCGTATCACCGATGTTGAACGGATTTTCGAAAACGACAAAGTCAGGGCCGTCTCCGTCGGCGATATCGACCTTCATCTCGAGTACGATCCAGCCGCCGTGACCGAGCGAAAAGACGTCCCGCTCGTCGTTGTTGCCTTGTCCGGGGCCGAAACCCACCGGCGCACCGAGAACATTGCCCGGCAGGTAATCCTCGCCGAACCCGCCGGATACGCCGATCTCGTAGTCGATCACGTCCGCGGCGAAATATCGCGTCTCGGGCGGATCGGGTTTGTCGTCGTCATCGCCGTCCGCGTCGTCGTCGTCCCCGGCATCGTCATCGTCGTCGGTGTCGTCGTCGCCGGAATCGTCGTCATCTCCATTGGCGAAATCGTCATCATCCCCCGGGACATCGTCGTCGTCATCGTCATCGCCGTCGCCGCCACCCACGTCGCCGCAGGCCAGCGGCGCGAGGAAAAACGAGACCGCGAGAGCAATAAGGAACATCCCGGCCAGCCCGGAATGACGAACCGCGACCGTAAGGGAGCGGGTTTCGCGACGGCGAAAGGGGCGGCGTGCGCCGCCCTCGATCCTCAAATCTCGATCGTCGATCCTCGACCTCGAGGACGCCATCACCAATTCCAGAACGCGAAGCCCGACGGATTCGTCGCGGCAAGCGCCGTCCCCTCCGCGAACGTGGCCGCGTCGAAAACGGCGATCTGTTGGTTCGTCCAGTCCGCGACGTATACCGTGTTGCCGAACGGATTGTATGCGACCTCGGCGATCCAGAACGCGTCCGCGACGACGATGGGATCGCCCGTGTCCTTCGTGAGCGAATTGTCCGACGTGTCGAGCACGTAAACGTTCCCGGCGAACGAATCGCCAAGGAACGCGAGGCCGGCCGGCGTCATCGCGAGGCTGGTCAGCGCCGTGCCGGTCAGGTCCACCGTATCCACGACGGCATCGGTGGCCAGGTCGATCTCGTCCACAGCGCCGAATTCCGAGAAATAGTCGCCCGTACAAGCCACGTACAACGACGTGCCGTCGGGATTTGCGGCCAGCGCGCCGGGGTTCACCTGCGAGAGATTGACGTACGACACGGAGTCGTCCGACAGATCCACGATCGCTATGCGTCCGGGATCGGCGTAGGTGAAATTGATACTGTCGAATCCGGTGCATGCCACGAAGACGCGCCCGTCGTGCACGAGAACGTCGCCGGGGGCGCAATCGTTCGCGAGGGCCCAGTCGTCGATCGTCCCGGTCACGAGGTCAATTGCGAAGAGCTCGTTGGTGAGGCTGCTCGGCACGTAGGCGGTGTCGCCGGAAACGGCAATGAAGTTCGGATTGTCCGCGTCGGGAAGGTCGATGGCGCCGACCGCTCCCGTGAACAGATCGATCGCGACAACGCCCTCGTCGCCCGTCTGGCCGGGGCCGAAATCGCCGCCCTCGACAATGAGCGCGTTGCCTTCCCACAACGCAAGCCCGAGCGGCACCGCCGCGACCGCCGCCTTCGCGGCGAGATAGTCCATGTCCACGGTGTCCGTGCCGCGGTCGTAAGCGGCCAGCGTCGCCGCGACGCCGTCGTAGAAAAACACATCCGGCCCGACCAGCACGTCCGCCTCGCCCGTCATGTCGCCAAGGCTCGCGGACAGCGCGGCCTGGCCGTTGGCCACGCCGGTGACGTTGCCTTCGTCATCGACCGTGAACGTGTCCGTGTCGTCCGACGCCCACACGAAGTCCTCCGCGTCGCTCGTCGAATCGTCAGAGTAGTGCGCGATGGCGGTAAAGCCCTTCGTCACGCCTTCGGGAACCGCGCCGGATGCCGGGACGATCTCGATGGATTCGAGCGTCACCTCGGTGTCGTCATCCGCGTCGTCATCAACCGCGTCATCGTCGTCCGCGTCGTCGTCGTCCGCGTCATCGTCGTCCGCGACATCGTCGTCGTCCGCGTCATCGTCGTCCGCGACATCGTCGTCGGCGGTGTCGTCATCGTCCGCGTCGTCGTCGTCATCCAGGACCGGCAGTCCGCCGGTGTCCTGATCGTCGCCGCCGCCGCCGTCGTCGGAACACGAACAACCGGCGGTTGCAAGACCGAATGCCAGGATCAAACAGAACAGGAGCGCAGCAGGGGTCCGCTTCGCGGACCAGGTCATCATCGGCGTCATGGGTATCCTCCTTTGCCGATTCCTGGTCCCGCGGTGAAAGAAGGGGATGCAAGGGGCGGCGCCCAAAACAAAACCCCTCCCGATCAGATCGGAAGGGGCCGAAGGCCTTCGCCCGCGGCAAACCCGTCCCCTCGACCGAAGGACGAACGGTTTGCGGCGCGCGGGGCAGTTTCCTGGCTGTGGGCTCTCCCGGCTCCGCGGCGCTTTCGCGTCACGAAACCCGGCCCATCACAGTGGCGGGACCGCGCCGGACTCTCACCGGCCTTTCCTGCGGGAGCGCTTCCATGCCCCCGTCTCACCACGCGCCTTCAAATTGTCCGGCGTGTATAGCAGCGCGGGGGCGCCAAGGTCAATGAAGGAGTCCGGCAGGCGGGTGGGGCGCCCGAGGGGCGTTTCGGATCGGCTTGAAAATCGAAAAACTTCTTGCTCAATCGGCAAGAAGGCGTATGGTTTTTTGAAATACGCACAAGGAGGTCCGCCGATGGCACACCGATTCGTTGGTTTGTTGACGATCGTTTCGGGCATTTTCGTCTTCGCCGGGCCTTCCGCCGCGCAGTGGTCGAATTTCGTCGAACCGCTTCCGGAGGCGCGGACGGGCGGCGATCTCGTCAGCGACGGAATCTATCTTTATTACATCGGCGGCGGAACGGAGACCGGATCGGATCACAACGACACCGTTTGGCGGTACGATGCCACCGGAGACACCTGGGATGACATGGCCAGCCTTCCCGAGGCGGTCGGCGGCATCGACGCCGCGTATTACGGGGGCCGAATTTTTGTGCCCGGCGGATATATCGACGGCGGCGGACTGAGTTTCACGGACGCGTTCTACATTTACGACATCGCGGGGGATACATGGAGCACCGGTCCCGACGTGCCGGCGCCGGCTGTTTCGGGCGGTTATCAGGTCGCCGTCGTCGAGGGCATCCTTTATCGTTTCGGCGGATATTTCACGGGCGCGGCGGCGCCGAATCTCGACCTTCTTTACGGCTACGATCCGGCAACGAACACGTGGACGCAATACGCGTCAATGGGCATTTCGCGATGGGAGGCCGCGGGGTTCGGATACGACGGATTGCTCTATGCGGCGAGCGGCAACAGCGCGGGCATGGGACTATTGGCGCACGCGGCGGTTTTTGACCCCGCGATCAACCAGTGGAACGATTCTGCCTTTCCCGACCTCCCCGAGGGCTTCGACCAGGCCGGCGACGCGGTTCTCTTCGACGGCGCCGACGCGCGATTTTACACGATGGGCGGCCGGGATGAGTCCATCGAGCCGACTGCCACGACCTATGTCTTCGATTTCGGGGTCGGAACCTGGGTCAACGCGGACGCCGATCTGCCGAACGCGCGCCAGAACGTCGCCGCGGACTGCCTGGATGGCGATCTTTACGCCGCCGGCGGCGGTACGGAATTTGCCGACACGTCCACGGACTTCGCGGTCCTGGCGCTGGGGATTGCGTGTTACATCCCCACGACCACGACCACGACCACGACGACGACGACAACAACGACGACCGTTCCGGGCGATGACGACGACGATACCGATGACGACGATGATTCGGACGACGACGAAACCGATGACGACGATGATTCGGACGACGACGACGCCGATGACGACGACGACTCCGACGACGACGACACCGATGACGACGACTCCGACGATGATGACGCGGCGGGCGATGACGACGATGACGACGACGACGATGATGACGATGACGACGGGTGCTGCGGCTGCTGAGAGCCGTTTCCGGCGCCGTGCCCGTTGGCGCGAAAGCTGATTAATTTGTGACGGGGGCTACTCGGCGGAGATGACGAGGCGTTTTTCGACCGCCTCGGCGACGCGCATCAACGTCGCGATTGTGAGATTGGCGCGGCCGGGGCGCTCGATCCGTTGGTACGCCTGCGTCGAAATGTCCATGCGTCGCGCCATCTGGGCCTGCGTCAATCCGCTCTCCTCGCGCCAGCCGCGAACGAGATAGGCGGTGCGGACGTCGGGATCGAGTGTGACGAACACGGCTTCCTCGCCCTTTTTCACGCGCGGCTTGCGACGCGATTCAGGTAGCGGCACGTGGCGGTCGTAATCGGACTCCAGGCAGCCGTTCAATGCTTCGCCCGCCATTTCAACCGCGTGATCGCGGTCGAAGCCATACGTGACGATGTTCGGAAAATCATGGAAGCGAACGCCGACCGTTTCGCTCGCCTTGTCGGGCATCAGAATCGCCCAAAATCCCACGGCATCATTCATCTTATTTGTCCTTCAACGCGTGCTCCGCCTGTTTCAAAATCGACTTCGCCCAGATGTCGGGCATTTCGCTCCCGTGCGGGGCGACGACAACGGGGCGAGTCGCCTCCTTATGCCGATAGACGCGGTGCGAGCCGCGCATCCGGTCAAATTCCCAACCGCGTCGTTCAAGTTCGCGAATCAGGTCTTTGACTTTCACAGCGGCATCCTACAACATATATGTTGTTTTTTCAACCCTTACCGCGAAAGCTTTCCCGTGCTCTCCAGGATCCCCCGCACCTCATCGAGCGGCAGCAGGGGGAACGTGTGACCCTCGCGGCCGATGACCTCGTTCGCCCTGAACAGCGCATTGAGGATCGCTTCTTCCGTCGCGTCCGCGGCGGCGACGAAAAGCGGGTTCATCGCCGCGTTTTCAAGCTCGGAACCGCCGGTCATCGTCGCGCCGTGTTTGATGCGCAGATCCGGGTGCGTCGAGAAGGCGATGAAGTAGTCGCCGGAGCCATTGGAGAAGTGCGAACCGACGCGGCCGAGCGCCTGGTTCGCGCGCGCGCCCAGGCGCTTGAGGTTGCGCGCGAGCACGGGCGCGTCGGTCGCGATCACGACGACGCACGACCCGCGCTCGTCCTCGGGGAAGTCGTCGTCGTTGTCGGACGATGCGCCGGTGTCGGAGGCGAGCGTAGCCGATTGGCGATGCGACGCAGACCGCGCGCTGTCGCTTGCGGCACCGACATCGCGGCTGACATCGTAATTACCCTCTGTGTCCTCTGTGCTCTCCGTGGTTAACGCAGCCTGCATTTCATTCCGCATTCCCAATTCCGCACTCCGCATTTTCTTCGCGAGAATGCGTCCGACCGGTATCCCGTCGACCACGAGCGAACCGCCGAAGTTCGACGTCACGAGAACGCCGAGCGTGTACTTTTTATCGCCGATCTTCACGACGCGGCTCGCGGTGCCGATGCCCGATTTGTAGCCCATCGTCCGCGCGCCGTGCCCGCCGCCGACGCTGCCCTCCGGCACCGGCCCGCCCGCCGCGTTTTCGATCGCCTCGAACACGTGTTTCGGGCGGACGTGCAGGCCCTGGATGTCGGAGAGAAACCCGTCGTTGACCTCGCCGGCGACCGCGTTGATCGACTGCAATTCCCCGTTGCCCGGCTGCGCGAGCGTGTAGCGAACGAGCCCCTCGACGACCGGGCCGATGTTCAGCGTGTTCGTCAGCGCGATCGGCGTTTCGATGTTGCCGAGTTCCTCGACTTGCGTATAACCGGCGAGCTTCCCGAACGCGTTGCCCAGGAAGATCGCCGCCGGCACTTTCTCCTGAAACAGGTTGCCGCCGTGCGGCAATACGACCGTCACGCCCGTGCGCACGTTATCGCCTTCGGTGAGCGTCGCGTGCCCGACCTTTACGCCCTTAACGTCCGTGATCGCGTTGAGCGGCCCGGTCTTCAGCCGGCCGATTTTCACGCCCATCTCGCGCGCGCGCAGGCGCTCGATCTTGTCGGCGGTGGACGCAATGGTGGCAAGGGCGCAAAGCGCGAGGAGGGCAAAGGCGATGGTCACGGCGCGAAACCCCATGGATGCCATTTCAATGGAAAATGCGGAAAACGGAATGAAATCGCAGGAGGATTTTTACCACAGAGAACACGGAGAGCACAGAGGTTTTTTGTTCACCCTCCGTGTCCTCCGCGTTCTCGGTGGTGAAAAATCGCGATCAATCCCGCGTCGGAAACGCCGCGGATCGCTCGCCGGACACGAACGTCACCGGAACGGCGTCGCGCTCGCCGATGTCCGTCGTGCGCACGGAGATCGCCTCCGTGGGGCAGACGCGCAGGCACGCGCCGCAGCGGATGCACTCATTGGAGTCGATCCAGATATACGTCGCGTCGCGCGGGATCGGCGTGTCGACGAACGTCGTCGTGACCCCTTCGTTCGATTGGAAGATGTAGCTCACCTTGTGGATGCAGTCGCGCGGCATCACCTTCAGGCACCAGTCGCAGTGGATGCAGCGGTCCTGGTCGATCTCGTATTTGTAGTTGCACAGATAGCAGCGGTCGGCGTGCGTCTGCGTCTTGTCGTCGTCGAATCCCTGCTCGACCTCGTCGTCGAAGCCGCGGCGCAATAGATCGAGCGTTGACATGGACGGCGGCTGCACCAGGTCCATATCACGCAGGCGGCCGGTGCCGTACACCTGATCGTCCACGTAACGCACGTCGAGCATCCGCTCGCGGCGCTTTTCACCCATGAGCGCCTCGTCGATTTCGTCCGCCGCGGCCTTGGCGTCCGCGACCGCGTGGATGACATCGAGGCTGCCGTACGCGAAATCGCCGGTGACGAAAATTTTCGCGTGCGTCGTCGTATGGGCGCCGGCGATCTCGATGCGCTCGGGCAGGATTTCCAGCTCGCGCGACTGGCCGATCGCGAGGATCAGCGTGCGGCACGGGCGCTCAAACTCGCTGCCGGGGATCGGGATCATTTCGGGTTTCGCACCGGTCTCGCTGGTCGCCTTCAGGAGATTGCGGCGGAACGTGACGCTCTCGAGCTTGCCGTTCTCGTCGACGCGTGCCGACACCGGCACGACGCACGTTTCGATGTCGATGCCCTCCGCGCGGATCTGCTCGATCTCTTCGCGATTCGCGGACATGTGCTCTTCGGCGCGGCGGTACATCATGGAGACGCGCCCGCCGTCCGGCCCGATAATGCGTCGCGCCGCGCGAACGCAATCCACCGCCGTGAAGCCGCCGCCGATGACGAGCACATCGCCCGTAACCGGCATGCGGTTGCCCTCGTTGTACGCCTTCATGAACCACAAGCCCGCGATGGCGGTGTCGTCCGGCAGGCCGTCGATCTTCGTCGTTTGCGGGCGGTGCGCGCCGGTCGCCACAACGACGGCGTCAAACGATTCGGCAAGCTCCGCGCACTTCGCGCGATCGACCGCGACGCCAGATTTCACCTCGATGCCCGCGTCGGCGATGGCGTTCACCTCGTCGTCCACCACGTTGCGCGGCAGGCGGAACGTGGGGATGCCCATGCGCATCAGGCCGCCGAGGTACGGCTCGCGCTCGTGAACGGTGACGCCGTGGCCGTAGCGCGAAAGATTGCGCGCGACCGTCAATCCCGCCGGCCCGCCGCCGATGACCGCGATGCGCTTGCCGGTCGGACCGAACCAAGCGGGCAAAGGCGCCGCCTTGTCGGTCTTGCGGTCGGCGGCCGAGCGCTTGAGGTGACAGATGCTCACCGGCGCCTCGGTACTCGTCCAGTTGTAGCGGCACGCGCTTTCGCACGGGCGCGTGCACACGCGGCCGAGCACGCCCGGGAAGACGTTGTCCTCCTGGTTGATGCGATAGGCCGCGTCGTTGTCGCCCTGCGCGATCTTGGCGATGTACGCCGGCACGTTCGTTTTGGCCGGGCACGCTTCCTGGCAGGGAACGTCTTTTTTGATCGTCTCGAAATCGCGCGATTCGGCCAGATGGCCGACGAACGCGGAGTTCTCGAGCAGCGTCGGCGCGGTGACGTAGCGGATGTTCAGCTTGCCGATCGCATCGCGGTACGGCTTGAGCCCCATGCGGCGCACGTTGTCGGACAGTGTCTCGTCGCCCGCGCGATGCGCCAGGAACGTGTCGAGAATCCTTGCCGTCACCAGCACGCAGTCGGACACCTTGTATTCGCCGACGATGCGACCGAACTCGTGCTCCTCGCCGCCCAGCCGCAATTCGTAACCCTCGACCGAGCCCTTGTTCTCGCGGATGCGCATGCCGCGAAATCCGATATCCGAAATGCGAAACGGCGAGCACGAGTTCGGGCAACCGGTGATGTTGATGAGGACCGCGTCGCGGATCGAATCGTACTTCTCTTGATGCACGACCGACTGCATAAGGTCGTAGAGCGAGTGCGTTCGCGAGACGGCCAGCGGGCAATACGTCAATCCGACGCACGGCACGATATCGCGCAGGCCGCCGAAGCCCTCCACGCCAAGACCGGTGCGGCGGATTTCCTCTTTCAGCTCCGCGATGCGTTCGGGCTTCACGCCGTGGATCGCGAGGTTCTGGCGGTTGCTGCTGTAGACGTGCCGGTCGCCGTAGATCTCGGCGAGGTCCGCCAGGCGAAGAAGCTGCACGTGCGTCATCTCGCCCTTGGGCAGCATGACTTCCTGTATCGCCAGGCCGTCGGTGCCAACCCCCGGTGCGGTCAGCGGGCGCGCCGGATACGCGGGGCCGATATCCTCGACGGGCGCATGTTCGATGCGCGAAACGTCGACGCCTTCCTCTCGCATGATGTCGTACAGAAGCTCGCGGCACTTTTCGATGCCATAGCGCTTGACGACGAATTTCAGGCGCGAGGTGGAGCGGTTGAAGCGGTCGCCGTGATCGCGAAACAGGATGCCGACCGCGCGCGTGACGTCCGTGATGATGTCCGGCGGGACGAAGGAGAAAACCTCCTGCGCGACAAACGCCTTCCACCCCATGCCGCCGCCGATGAGCACCTTGAACCCGTGCTCCTGCCCGCCGTCGGGTTTTCGCCGGGTGACGGCGACGACGCCCACGTCGTTGATGTGCGGCTGCCCGCACGCCGCGCCGCAGCCGGAAAACGACACCTTGAACTTGCGCGGCAGGTTGTCGAGATCGTGGCTATCCGCATGAACGCGCGCGGTTTTTTGCGCGTAGGGCAAAACGTTCAACCGGCGGAACTCGCACGTCGCCGCGCGGGGGCAGGCCGCGACATTTCGCGTCACGTCGCCGCAACCGTGGTGCGTCGTCAGCTCGGCCTTGCGGATGTCGCGCAAAAACTCCGCGAGCATCGGCAGCTTCAGCCAGTGAAGCTGCGCGGACTGGCGCGTGGTGAAGTTGATCTTCCCCTGCGCGTAGTCCTCGGCGATCTTCGCCAGCGCGCGTGCCTGTTTGGCCGTGAACTGGCCGCCGGGGATGACCACGCGCGCCATGTGGTTGCCTTCCTGGCGGCTTGAATAGACGCCATACCACTTGGCGATTTGTACCTCTTCCGCGGTGATCTTTCCCTTGTTGGAAATCTCGTCCCAGTCGAGCGTCAGCCCCTGGTCCTTGATCTCCTCAAGCTCGGAGCGCCGTTTGTGTTCGAGTTTTCGAAGCATGCGTTTCGTGGGCCTTTATTTTCTTTTCGCGGCGTCGATCAATAGTCGAAGTAGATCGGCGTCGACAGGTAGCGCTCCCCCGTGTCCGGGATGATCGCGACGATACGCTTGCCGCGATTTTCGCGGCGCGCCGCGATCTGGAACGCGGCATACGCCGCCGCGCCCGACGAGATGCCGCAAAGCAGCCCCTCCGTGCGCGCGAGCTGCCGCGCCGTTTCCATCGCCTCGTCGTTGCCGACCTTGATGACGTCATCGACGAACTTGCCGTCGTACACCTCGGGAATGAATCCGGCGCCGAGGCCCTGGAGCATGTGCGGGCCGGCCTCGCCGCCGGACAACACGGCCGATCCCGCGGGCTCCACGGCGATGACCTGCAATTTCGGCACGCGCGCTTTCAGCACCTGCCCGGTTCCGGTGATGGTCCCGCCCGTGCCGACGCCGGCGACGAAAAAGTCGATCTTGCCGCCCGTGTCGGCCCAAATCTCTTCCGCCGTCGTCAGCCGGTGGACCTCCGGATTCGCCGGATTCGCGAACTGCTGCGGCATGAACGCGCCGGGCATCTCCTTCACCAGGATCTCGGCCTGCTCGATCGCGCCGTGCATGCCTTCACGTCCGTCGGTCAGCACAAGCTCCGCGCCAAGCGCCATCAGGATCTTGCGCCGCTCGATGCTCATCGAAGAGGGCATGCACAGGATCAGGCGATAGCCCTTCACGGCCGCCACCCACGCGAGCGCGATGCCGGTGTTTCCGCTTGTCGGCTCGACGATGGTGCCGCCGGGCTTCAGGCGCCCGTCGCGCTCCGCGGCTTCGATCATGGCAAGGCCAATGCGGTCCTTCACGGACGAGCCGGGGTTGAACGACTCGAGCTTCGCGACCACCTCGCCCGGCAGACCCTTTGCGAAGCGCGAAAGGCGCACCAGCGGCGTGCGCCCCACGAGCGCGCAAAGGTCCGGCGCGATGCGCTCCTCGCCCATTGACGGACGAAGTTCGCCGATTTTTTCGGTCGGTTGGGCCAATTTCGGCCTCCTTGTCGTCGCCGTGTCCGACTATCTCTATTGAGATAGTCGAGTTGGCCCCAAAAAATAAATGGTCGTTCGACCAGCAGGGTGATCTTACGGGTCTTTCGTTTTGCAGGTCAAGCGGAATTTGCGCGTGGCGTGAGGATCGCGGGTGAGGATTGAAAGCCAAGAGCGCAGGCGTCTCGCCTGCTTCGAATAACCGTGTCTTCCCGCCTCGCTCTCAAATACCCCGTTCCCGTCTCCACGCATCGGCCGCTCCCCGGGACCGCAGGTGTCCTCACCTGCTTATTCGTCTGAGTCGTCGCCGCCGCTGTACTTCGCCTGCTCTTTGCGAAGCTCGGCGGCGACGCCGACGGGCAATGCGTGACAACCTTTATCTTCGCGAGTGACCTTGCGTCCGGCGCCGTCGTGGCTCGTCCACGTGCAATCGTCGAATCGACCATCGCAACTATTGTCCATCACGCCAAGGTAAAGCTCGCCGGACCCGTCATAACGCATGTGGGAACAAAAGCCCGAGGCGGGATCTTTGGGTATCGGCAAGAATCGCCCAAAAACGATTTGCCCGTTTTCGTTAAGCACCGATTCGGACGACGATGTCGCCTTCCCATCGCACCGCGTGCCGATTGCGCGCCGGAAATCGCCGGCCTCGTTGTACGTTACCTCCGTACAGACCGGCGGCTCGTCGTCGCTACATTCCGGCCGCATAATCGCGCGAATCTCGCGGTTCTGGTCGTCGTAGATTTTTTCAAAGCAAACAACGTATTCCGGGAAGCCGTCGCAGTCCGTATCAACGGAACCGCGCTCGTCCCCGGTCTCTTCGTCAATATCGACCGACGTGCATAACTCCGGCGATCCGTCACAGTCCTCGTCGCTACGTAATGAAACGACTTTATCAAATTCATCGTATTCCAATTCGCTGCAATCTCTGAAAGTGCCATTACATCCGACGTCCGACATACTTCCATTCTCGCGCCCCTTTTCGTCGTAATGCGTCGTAACGCACACCTTCGGAACCGAGAGCTGCGCGGCGAGGTCGAGCCAGCTTGCGATCTCCTCCTGGTCGATTTCGTTTGACGAAGAAGGCGAAGGCGTGGCTTTCGGGTGCGGCGTCAAATTCTGTCGCACGGGCGCGCGCGTGTCGAGCGCCAACGCCAGTTTGGGTTCGGGTGACGCCCGCCTCGATCTCGCCAAGAACGCGGCCAACAGAATCGCGCCAATGATTGCGATGGCGAAGAGAATGGCCCTGTTAGGCACGTCATCACCCGTATTGAAGACGTGGCATTACGTTCCGCCGTCGCGTGTTTGGCAAGGGGGACGAAAAATCTGTGACATCAGCGAAATCCGCGGATAAACGACGGCGAACGAAGCAGGTGAGGACACCTGCGGTCCCGGGAAGGCGCCGGATCGGGGAGACGCGAGCGGGGGATTTGGCGGCGCGGCGGGAAATGCGATCGATCTCGAAGCGGGCCAGCGGCCCGCGGTCCCAGGGAAGGGACGCAGCCTTTCTTACGCCAGGCTCTTTTGAAGCCGCTCCGGCGTCACCAGGCCGACGACGCGCTCGTCCTGCACGACGGGCAGCACGGCGCGGTCAAGCGGAAGACCCGTGCGCAGCACCTTGTCGAGCGTATCCCACGGCGTCACGGTCGTGACGTCGCGGTTCATGATCGTAAAGACCGGCTCCTCGCGCAGACCGTTGACGAGCGCCTGCACGATGTCCCACCGCGTCGCGAGGCCCACAACACTTTTTCCCTCGATGATCGGGAAGTCTTGCTGCTCGTGCGTCGCCGCGTAGTCGGCCAGGGATCCGATGCTCGTCATGCGCGCGGCCGTCGCCACCGGCTTGAGCATCGCCTGCCATGCGGTGGTCCTTGAAAATCGCGACGTGACGCGGTCGACCACCGACTCGCGCTCCGCGGCGAAGAAGACGAAGATCGCGATCAACACGAGCCAGAAGTGGCCGATCATGACGCCGGCCGTCGCCATGGCCACGGCGAACACCTGCCCGACGCGCGCGGCGATGCGCGTGGCGCGGTCACGCAGGGACGTCATCGCCAGCACCGCGCGCAGGATGCGGCCGCCGTCCATCGGCAGCGCGGGAAGGAGGTTGAAAGCGCCGAGCAGAAGGTTGATCTGCGCGGTGTAGAGCAACAGGTGGCCGCCGACGGAGTTCGGCGTCATCGTCGGCACGAACAGCCAGGTCAGTCCGAAAAATGCGCCGGCGAGCGCGAAGCTGACGATCGGACCCGCGATCGCAATGACGAGCTGCTGCTTCGGGTCGTCCGGAAAGCGTTGCATGCGGGCCATGCCGCCAAGCGGCCAGAGCGTGATGTCCTCGACCTTGATGCCAAAACGCATCGCCGCAACCGAATGGCCAAGCTCATGCAGGATAACGCTTCCGAAAACGGTCGTAAGCAATAGGAGCGTGAGCGCCGCGGAGTCGCCGCCAAGGCCGATCGCAAGCGCCCAGGCGACAAGCAGCAAAAAGCTCCAGTGAATGCGGATCGGAATCCCGAAGGGCGCGCCGATCGTCAAGGTCCAACGCACGAATCCATCCTCGCCTTCACGCCACCGTCATGGGCGGCGCGCCCTGATTTTATCGGCGCCGCGCCGAAAAGACGCAACCGTCACCATAAACTATAGCCACGAACACGAAAAAGTCAGGAATTTTGAGTGGCGGGTGACGAGTGACGAGTGACGAGTGAAACCGTACGGAACATGCGGTGGCGCTTGGCGCTCCGCTCTCTCCGCGGCTCCGCGCGATCAAAATGCGATGGATTGCGATGACCTGCAGCCTGCGGTCTGCGACCTTCGTTTACGCGTCGGCGGCGGCTTTGGGCTGGTCGACCTGCGCTTTTTTAAGAATCTCGCGCGCGAGGCGCAAATAGGCCTGCGAAACCTCGGCCTCGGGATCCTGCATGATGATCGGCTTGCCGACCGCGAACGAGGCGGAGAACTCCTCCATGCGCGGGATCACGTTGCGGAAGACGACCTCCTCCGGGAACGTCGTCCACACCTGCTTGGCGACCTCGCGGCTGATGCGGTAGTTCTCGTCGTACATCGTGAGAAGCAGCCCCTCCATGATCAGGTCCGGGTTCACGTTGCGGCGAACCTTGCGGATGATCTTGAGGATCTGCGTGAGGGTCTTGAGCGATAGCGGCTCGGGCTGCATCGGCACGAGCACCGAGTCGCACGCCGAGAGCGCGTAGATCGTCAGATCGCCCATGCCCGGCGGGCAGTCGATGAGGATGAAGTCACAGCTCTTTCGCACCGCATCGACGTATTTGCGAAGGAGCGGCGCGCTGCCCTTTTGCCGCACGAACTTCTCGAACTCGTCGGTTAGCGTCCCCTTGCCGTACGGGATGACCTTCAGCGTCGAAAGGCTCGTCGAATGGATCACGTCGCGCAGCATGACGCGCCCCATGAACACGTCGTAGATGCCGCTTTCCATCTGCGCGCGCGTCAGGCCAAGGCCGAACGCCACCGCGTTCTGCTCGTCCAGGTCGATGACGAGCGTGCGCTGCTTGAGAACGGCCAGCGACGCGGCGATGTTGACGGTCGTCGTGGTCTTCCCGACGCCGCCCTTCTGCGATGCGATGGCGATAACCTTGCCCATGCTCCAAAACCCTCATTCACCCGCGGCCGGGCGGCGCGACGGGATCGATCGTCGTCGCGAGCAAAAAAAAACATTCGGTTGAAATTTTCAAGGCTAGCGCGGCGTGCCGAAACGCCCGCCCGCTCCGGTCATAGGGCACACGTTCCCACAAGCGAAAAAACACGCCACCGCATGCTAGTCGCGCAAAAAAACAGCGTCAAGCAAGAATTGGGAACGGGGAATCGGGAATGGGGAATGCCATCGCCGACGCTCCGGAGTCGGCGCCCCGATCCCGCTCGGCGCGGCGCTACACCTTCTCCCGCCGCCGCGCGCGCACCCGTTGCACGATCATCCCCGCGAGGATCGCGTAGCCGGCAAATGTGAGGAAGCGCGAGAAGGAATCCACGAACAGCGAGCCGTAATACAGCGTCACGTCGTTTTCGCGCGGATAAACGAGCATGAAATTCGGCGAGACCTGGTAGATCCTTTTGGCGCCTTTCACCTTCCAGTTCGGGAAGTAGCTGTACTTCACCACGTGCGGCTCGCCGGGGCAGGTCGTCGTGAAACGCACGCGTTCGTCCTCGAATTCGAGCACGTCCACCTTGCAGTCGGTCGGCGTCGGATCGAAGTCGCGCGCCACCGGCGGCGGCGGCGCCTGAGGCTCGGGCCCGAAACGAACGCCCGGCACGACCTCGCCGTCCGGCGTCGTCAGCCGCGCGTGGTAAAACGCGCCGCCCACGCCCTGATTGAGCTTGATGATGAGATCGTTGCGTCCCGCGTTCAGGCGAATCGGAACCGTCTTCGGCGACTTCGGCTCGTGGCGCGGCGCGTCGACAAGATGGCCGCCGTTGTAAAACACGCGGATCTCGTCGTCGCTGGCCAGGTGCAGGCGCGCGTCTTGATCCTCGTCCGAGAAGATCGCCGTGTACGCGTAGATGATCATGTGATGCGACGGGTTCACCATTGTGTCCACGTCGATGCGCCCGCGGCGGACAAGAGGCCGCCAACGCATGCCCGCGATCTTGCGGCCCGGCCGCAGCATCGGCTCTTCGAGCCCGTGCGGGTTGTATTCGTACGGATCGTCGATCTTCGGCGGATGATAAAGCGGCCCCAGCATGCTCCACGCGGGAATCTCGGTGAGGTCCGGCCGCGAACGCGCAAGCAGCGAGAAGAACTCCGCGAGGTTCAGCTTCATCGAAAGCTTTTCGTCGGCGATCGTCTCGCCCGGCTCGATAAAGGCGACCATGCGCTCGAGCATCGCCGGCGCGGCGAACCACTCGATGCCGCGCTCTTTCCAGGCGTCGGTCTCGAGAACCGCGGGATTGTACGGCGGGATGAACACGTAGGGCGTCGCGCCGCCGGCGCGCGCGTAGACGTGATAGCCCGGCACCTTTTTTGCGAGCGTCCAGTTCTCGCGATCGCGCATGTCACGCTTCAATTTTCCGTAGTGCGCCACAATGTGCGACACTGAGAACAAATCCATGTGACGAAGCGCCAGGTCCACGTCGAACTCCGGCGCGGCGACGAGTTTCGGGAACCCTGCGCAGCCCTTTGATATCTCGCATTGCACGGAATAACCGAACAGCGCGCCGGTCGCGGAGTTGACGATGCCGCCGACGACGAACGGCTTGCCGATCATCGCGGGCATCGCCTCAAAAACGCGGTCGGAGCCGAACTGGTTGTTGACGCCGGTCTGATCGACGACAAAACGCCCCGGCGTGCCCTTCATCTCGTCGATCATCGCGCGAAGGATCGGCCAGGGGCGTTTTCGCTGCACGCCGTCCATGTTCCATTTGAACCAGCCGGAAACCTCGTCCGGTTGCGCCGAAAGCAGCGCCAGGATGATGCCCGCGCTCGCGGCGACCGCGACGCGGTCGAGTTTCAGCGGCTCGAACAGGTACGCGATGCCAAGGCCCACGAGGCCGACGAACGCGAAGAAGATGAACGGCCAGAAGCGGATGTTGCCGAAACTCGAATTGATGCGCCCGCCGTAAAACCACAGCACAAGCGAGATGCCGAACATCAGCACGAACATGCCGACCGCACGGCTGCGCTTCCACGCGCCCGCTCCGAGCGCGACGAGCGCGAACGGCCACGCGTACCTGGCCCACGCGGGGAACGTCTCGATCAGCACCTCGTCCCAGTCGCCGCCGAACTCGATCGACCACGCGCCTTTGGCCATCAGGGGAATCAGCCAGAACGAGGCGCACAAGACGGCGATGACGCCCGTCGGCAGCATCACGCCGACGCTTCGCCAAAAATGTTTTGGAAACAGCACGAGTGTGCACGCGCCGATCACCATGACCGCGATCAGCGTCGTGAAAAAATGCGAGTAGAAAAGAAGCGTGAGAAGGATGATCGTCGAGATGCGCCGCTTGCCGTCTTCCAGGTCGCGCAGGGCGTACCCCAGAAACAGCACCATCAGGCAAAACGACCACGAGTTCGCGATCATGCCCGCGAGGGTGCTTTTGACGTTGACACCCCACATCGTGTGCGTCTGCACGAACATGAACGGCAGCGACATCGCTGCCAGCACCGGCGCGGCCGCGCGCGGCGCGCTCCGGATTTGCCGGATGCCGAAATACATCGCGAAAGGCAGGGCGAAAAGGCCGAAGACCGAACCGATCTTGAACGCGATGTTGACCGGAATGACGTAGCCCGCGATCGCCATCGCGAGGTACGGCAGGAAGAAGTAGTACTGGAACATCGGGAAGCCGGACCACCAGCCCGAGGCGAAGGAGATGATCTGCCCGTGCGGCAGCGTCTCCATGAGCCGGCTCACCATGTAGTTGTGCGCGGGCACGTCGCCGCCGGTGGGTGTCGTGTCGAGCAACAGAAGCGACGGCGGAAAATACGTGCACAAAAACAGCACGCACGCGGCGAGCACGCCCGCGTCGATGATGAACGGCCAGCGGCGGGCGAGAAAACCCTTGAAGCCGGTGGGCGATTCGGTGGCGGTTTCGGTTTCGTTCATGAAATCGCGGATGGGAAACGCACCATATCGACGGAGAACACAGGGAGCATCGAGGGTCTAATGTGCCGGTCCATAATGTCCATGCCGTCCATGATGTCCATCGCCAAGACCGGCGGAGGATGTTGTTTCACCGGCGGCGCATGGGCAGCGGTACGCGGCTTAACGCCGCCGCCGTGACCGCCGCATCACCTCGAATCCGATCGCGATCACCAGCACGCCCGCGGCGGCGCCGATGATGGCATTGCGCATCGCGGGCGTCATGCCCCCCTGCAGCACCTTGGTGCGCGCGGCGAGCGGAAAGGTGTAGTGACCTGCCGCGTCGTCGTATTCGAGCGCGACGAACACGGTGTAGGTCGCGTCGGCGCGCGCGGAGAAATTCTCGACACGCACGCTGTGCGTCTTTTGCTCGTTCGGCCCTAGCTCGACGGTGAAGTCCTTGGGCTCGACGACGTATTCGCGCGGGCCGAACACCGTTCCGGTGATCGTCTTGGGAGCGTCGTTTTCGTTCTTGATCGTGATTTCGAGCAGGCCGGACTTCTTGAATTCCAGGTCGTTGATCTTGCCGAAGACCTTGGCCTGATCGTATTCGGGCCCCACCGGCACCGGCGCGAGGTTTAGCGCGGTGAACGGATAGAGATTCAGGTCCGCGAATTCCACGGTGAGAAGCGCGGGGTAGATGCCCGGTTTGTCCGGCGGCGACTGCAAGGGGAACACGTAGGTCTTTTCTTCCTTGGGATCGAGCTTGTCCCACTTCTCGCCGGGCGTCGTCTTGCCAAGGAAGGTCAGGTGCGCCTGAACGTTGCGCGCGGCCTCGTCGCCGCCGTTGGCGACCGTGACCTCGATCCCCGCGCCGCCTCCCGTCGTTTCGCCGGTATCCGACACGACGGGCGGCAATTCCACCATCCTCGTCCCGGTGCTGATGGAGATCGTGCCGGCGACGGCCGATCCGGTAACGCCAAGGCCCGCGATGACGGCAAGCCCCACGACAACGCGAAGTGCGAGTCCTCTCATGATCCATCCTTCCCGAAAAGCGCCCGGAGTATAGGCACGCCCACGCACACGGGCAAGCGGGGCGCGGTCAAATTCGCGCGCGCGGCGCCGGGAGCCCCGCTCGGAGCGGGGTCCCGCCTGCTTCGGATCCCCGGGACCGCGGGCGGCCCGCCCGCTTCGATTGCGATTCGCCGGGAGCGCGGGCGTCCCGCCTGCTTTGGAAGTTGGGGAGTTGGGAAGTTGGGAAGACCATCGCAAGAACGCATCCGCGGATTTCGCCGATGGGAAAATCCGTCGAGTCGACGCGCTTTCAAATACCTCGCGTCCGCTTTACCCGGTGCGGCTCCTCCCTGGGACCGCAGGTGTCCCCACCTGCTTCGAAAAGCGTAGAATGGTACTGGACTTGTCTCCTGGAGTATCTGGCGCATGAATAGCCGACGCGATCAATTTGTCGTCGCGATAATTTTCGCGCTGATTGCCGTTTCCGTTGCTACCGTATTGCCACATGTACGTGACGAAATCCGCGACGAAATCGAGCAACGCGTTTTTAAACCCTCGGTGCGCATTTACTATCGCATTTTCAAACCCTCGGTACTCAACGACGAGGCGGCGATGGACGTCGGCCGACAGGCAAAGATCATGCAGGAAGTTTTTTGGAACGATCACCACGACCGGGAGCATTACACGTCGGAACTTGTCGATCTACTCGCGTACGACCGTACACTGACGCACGATCCGTCCGTGACGTTCGAGTTTCTTCACGCATCAATCTCGCGCTACACGTTCACGACGCGCCACGCGAACGGAAACACGACCTACACTTGGACGGACTGAAAAGGCAGGTGAGGACACCTGCGGTCCCGGGGATTTGCCGCCCGACAACGCGAACTCCGTTGGTATTTGAAAGTGGTGTGGCCCCGCGTTCCGTTCGATCGGCGAAATCGGTGGAATCTGCGGATAGACAAACCTTGTCGAGCTGCGGAAGAAACCGCTCGGCGGCGCTCGCGGCTCGGGCATCGCTTCGAAGCAGGCGGGACGCCTGCGCTCCCGGGGGCTTGACCCGGCGCCCCTTGGCGCGGCCGATGATTTATCGCATATAAGCCGCATGCAAAAAATCCTCCCGATCCTCGCGGCCCTGTTTTTCGTCTGCGCGTTTGGCATCTCCTGCGAGTGCTCCGATCCGGCGACCGCCGGCGGCGACGATGGAACCGGACCGTTGCCGCGCCTGGACGATGACGACGACACGGCGGACGACGACGCGGCGGATGACGACGAGACGGACGACGACGCCGTTGACGATGACGCCGACGACGATGTGGACGACGACGACGCGGACGACGATACCGGCGATGGCGGCGAGGTATCCGTGCGCGTCGAGGGCAATGACATCGTCATCGAAAACGATCGCGTCACTCTCCGCTACCACACGCCGTTCGGGCGATACTCGATCCACGACGCGAATGGTGACGCGATTGTCGTCAACGCGCAGGCGCTCGCGCGAACGGGCGTCATCTTCCCGAAGGCCGTTTGGCGAAGCAGCGATCTGCCGTTCCTGTCCTGGTCCGCGGGAAACGGGGCAAACGCGCTCGGTGGAGGCATGTGGCTCAAGGTCGAGCGCGGCGGCCTCGCCGGCGCGCCCGATCTTATCCAAACATTCATGTTGATCCACGGACAGGGCGTGGTGCTCTCGGACGTGCGCGTCGAGAACACGACCGGCGAGGAGATTCAGATCGGCGCGATCTATCCGCTGCACGCTGATCCGCCGGATGGGCACATGAATTTCGGCGCGCCGAAGGATCTGCGCCTTCTCACCAACGGCGCGTTCAACTACCTCGAGTTCATCTCGCCGATCTTTGCCGGCACCACGCCCGCGCTTTCGACGTGGAGCGCGCTCATTCACAACCTCGCGACCGGGCGCAGCCTGTCCGCGGGCTTCCTGACATTCGAGGTTGGGCATCCGGTCGTGTATTCCGGCCCGCCGCTCGGCGACGGGTTCGGCCAGGCCCTCCACGCCGCGGCCGAATACGAGCCGGCCAAAACGCTGGCCGCGGGCGCGTCGATCTACTCGGAGTTGTTCGCCCTGGATTTCACGCAGACCTCCCCGTTCGACGCGCTTGAAACCTATGGCGACCGGCTGAAGGCGTGGCTCGAAATCGTGACGTGGCTCGAGAAGCACCCGGAGATCGGCGTGCCCGCGGGCTGGAACTCGTGGTCGGGAAGCGGATCGTCGGGAGGATATGGAACGAACATCGACGAGGAGATCATCCTCGACAACATGGATTTCGCCGATAGCGAACTGCGTCGTTGGGGTATGAATTATTTTCAGCTCGACGACGGCTGGTCCACCGAAAACGGCGACTGGGTCGTGAACGCGGCGCGCTTTCCCGACCACGGCGGCATGAACGGCCTCGAATGGCTGATGAGCCGCGCGAAGTCGCTCGGCTTCCACACGGGGCTATGGATTTCCGCGTACGGCGCGACGGACGATTCCGATGTTTATGCCGATCACCCCGAATGGTTCGCCGGCCCACTTTACGGGATCGTGTCGGGCGACGAGCCGGTTCTCGACCTGACGAACCCGGAGGTCATCGACCACCTGAAAGACGTCATCGGCGACCTCGTCGATTGGGGGATCGAGTGGATCAAGCTCGATTTCGCCTACCAGGGCGTCATCAGCGGCGACTGGCACGACGACAGCTACACGCGCGGCGAGTTCTACCGCGCGGGCGTGAAGGCGATCCGCGAGGTCATCGGTCCGGACGTGTTTTTCCTGAACGTGGCGATCAAGGGATGGAACTACGGCCTCGTCGATTCGGTGCGGCTGACGCTCGACACCATGCCTGTTTTCGAGGGCGAAAGCCCGACGGACCTCATCACGAACCAGGGCCTGAAACCGATGTACCGTGACGCGGCGCGCTCGTGGTGGCTGCACGGGCGCGTGTGGGTGAACCACCCCGATCTCATCTTCTTCCGCGCTCACAAGGAGGAGCAATTTCCGCCCCTGACATGGAACGAGTCGATGACGTTCGCGACCTCCGTCGCCCTCGGCGGCGGCCTCGTGAAGATCGGCGATCGCCTGGTTGACCTGACGCCCGAGGCGCTGGACGGTTATCGTCGCATCCTTCCTCCGTACGGCGTTGCCGGCCGGCCGATCGACCTGTTCGAGCGCGAATACCCGGAGATATGGTCGCTGCCGGTCGACGATTTCACCGAGCCTTACCACGTCATCGGCGTTTTGAACTGGGGTTCAAACCTCGACATGTCGGTGTGGCCATACGGGACGATTGCGGACGAGGACCGAACATACACCGTCGATCTCGCGGATGCCGGCGTGCCCGACAAGGCGGCGTGGCACGCGTACGAGTTCTTCACGGAGGAATTCCTCGGAACGGTGACGGACGAGATCGAGGCCTTCGTGCCCGCGCACGCGCCGCGCGTCGTCGCGCTGCGCCCGGTGCTCGATCGCCCGCAGTTTCTCGGCACGAATCGCCACGTGCTCGGCGGCGTGAAGGTGATCGACGACATCGCCTGGGACGGCGACGCGAAAACGCTGACCGGAACGCAGGAGGCCGCCGCCGGCACCGCGTTCGCGCCGTTCGAGCATCATGTCGCGTTTTTCATTCCCGACGGTTATTCGTTCGATGATTACGCCTTCGATCTTCCGGCCGGCGTCACCATCACCGGCGATTCCGCCGCGACGACCGACGTCGCCGGCGGGAAGGTCCTCGATCTGTTCTTCACCGTGGAGGACGATGCGCTGGTGGACGGCGATCAATTTAAAAGCGTCTCGTGGACGATCGCGTTTGATTGAAGATTGAAGATTGAAGTTTGAAGATTGAACGAAACCCGCGCTCCGTGCGAGGTCGCGGGGCGGGCTTCCGAATGCGCTCGCGGGGATTTCCGAATGACGCAGGCCGAGGCATTCAAGGCGCGGACAAAACAATTCGCCCTCCGCACGATTCGGCTGGTCAATGCGTTACCCAAATCATCGACCGCGGAAACGATCGGACGACAATTGCTTCGTAGCGCGATGTCGGTCGGCGCGAATTACCGCGCCGCGTGCCGCGCTCAGTCGAAAGCGGCTTTCATCGCGAAACTCGCGATCGTGCACGAGGAGTGCGACGAAGCGATCTATTGGCTCGAACTTCTCGTCGAATCGAATATCGTCAGGCATGAAAAACTCGCCGACCTCGAGAAGGAAGCGAACGAAATTCTCGCCATCGTCGTTGCATCCATGAAGACGGCACGCGCGAATGCAGCCGCGTCGGCAATCCGGAAATCCCGATGACCGCACGGGCGCGAGTGATCCAATTCCGTGGCCGCCGTCGTCCCATGCGAATCGTCGTTGCGATTCCGATCTTCAATCTTCGATCTTCAATCTTCAATTTCCAATGAACCGCTTTCCCGGCCCCCAAAGCGCCGCCCTCCTCGATGAGCTGTCCCGTTACGTCATCGCCCAGCCGTGGCCGTTCGCGCTCGATCTGGCACGCGGTCATGGAATGTATCTCGTCACGGTGGACGGGCAGGAGATTTTCGACTGGGCCGGCTATTTTGGCGCCAAGCTCATTGCGCACAACGATCCGCGCATGAGCGAGCCGGGCTACGTCGCCCGTCTGGTCGCCGCCGCCAACAACAAGACCGCGAATCCGGATTTCCTGACGCCGGAATGCGTTGCTTATTACCGGCTATTGCATGAGATCGCGCCGCGTTGCATGCGAAACCCGAAGCTCGAGGTCTACGTCGTCAACTCCGGCGCCGAGGCCGTGGAGAACATGATGAAATATTTCATCCATCTCCACGACGAGCGTGAGGCGCGCGAAGGCCGCTCGGACGGTCCGCGCCGCTTTCTCTACTTCGATCAGGCATTCCACGGACGCACCGTTTTCGCGCTGAACGTCACGCGCCTTTCGCACGATCCCGTCGCGACGCGGGGCTTTCAAGGGCTGTTCGCACAAAACGTGCAGGCGGAATTTCCCGCCGTGGACGCCGACGCGCCGGCCGAGGAAAACCGCCGCCGCGCGGAAGTCTCCATCGCGGCGATTCGCGCCCTTTTTAAGGAACGCGCGCGCGAAATCTGCGGAGTCATCGTCGAGCCGATCCAGGGCGCGGGCGGACATCGGATCGCCGATCCGTGGTTTTTCCGGGAGCTGTCGAGCCTTGCTAACGAATACGGCGTTTTTCTCGGCTTCGACGAGGTCCAGACCGCGGGGGGACAGACGGGCGACGTGTTCGCCGTCGATCGCCTTGATCTGCCGCACCCGCCGCAGGCCGTCGCGGTCGGCAAGAAATTCGGCAACGGCGCGGTTTATATGCGGGAGCCGATGGATGACCGCAACGTGCTGGATTCCACGTGGGGCGGCACGCTCGCCGACATGGTGCGTTTCGTGGCTGAGTGGGAAATCGTCCGTGACGAGCGGCTCATCGAAAAGGTTGCCGATAAAGAGGCGCACCTGGTCGCCCGCCTGCGCGATCTCGCCGCGACGCACCCGAGCCTTATCCGGAACATCCGGGGCATGGGGGTGTACCAGGGATTTACCGTCGCAACGCCCGATCTGCGCTCTCGGCTTATTCAAACCGCGCTCCAGGACGAATCGCTCCTTTTGCTCAGTGCCGGCGCGGACACGATCCGCCTGCGACCTCACCTGCACGCCACGCACGAGGACATCGATCGGCTGGCCGAAAAGCTCGACCGGTCGCTGACCCGCGCCATCGCGGACAGCGCCGGCGCCGATCGCTGAAGCGACGAAGTTCGCTCGACAGGTGCCGAAAAACGTCACGGCAACGGAAATTGCCGACAAAAATCGTCGCTTTGTCGCGTATTTAACCGGTTGAAGAAATATGAACCGGCCTAAAAACAGTGACTTACGGTTCTGGCACGATATCTGCTTTGAATTTCTACAGCAACGACAATTTACCCACACGTTTTACCCCTGCATCGAGCAAAGGAGTGTGCAATGCGCAATCGCAAAGGTTTTACCCTGATCGAGCTTATGATCGTCGTGGCGATCATCGGCATCTTGGCCCTCATCGCGATCCCGAACTTCATCGAGCTTCGCGCCAAGGCCTACGACGCGTCGGCGCAGAGCGCCGGCCGTAACGCCAAGCTGGCCGAAGAGGTCTACTACAACGACCATGGCGGCGACATCTCCGGTGGCTACAGCTCCGATCTTTCCGACCTGCTCGTTTACGACCGCAACCTGACCGACGACGCCGCGGTGACGTTCGTGTTCTCGCACGCGTCCAGCTCGCGCTACACGTTCACGACCAAGCACCAAAACGGCAAGACGACCTACACCTGGACCGACTGATCACTCACAACATCGATCGCTCAAAAAGGGCGCGTCTTCGGACGCGCCCTTTTTTCGTGGCATTCATGGCCGGCTTTTGAACCGACGTTCAAAAAGCGACGGAAAACGTCACCGTCCAGGTTTTTTTCGGACAAAAAATGTCTATTTGTCCGTCTTGTGAATCTGCGAATCCGCAAAAAAGCCCAATAAATTCAAGGAAAGACCGGCTTGGCACGAACCCTGCTTTTTCATGCGTCGCACAACGCGATTTTTGTCCGAGCCAAACCAAACCAAAAACCAAGAAAGAGGAGTGTTTCGATGCGTAATCGCAAAGGTTTTACCCTGATCGAACTCATGATCGTCGTCGCGATCATCGGCATCCTGGCCCTCATCGCGATCCCGAACTTCATCGAGCTTCGCGCCAAGGCCTACGACTCGTCGGCGCAGAGCGCCGGCCGTAACGCCAAGCTGGCCGAAGAGGTCTATTACAACGACCACGGCGGCGACATCTCCGGTGGCTACAGCTCCGACCTCGCCGACCTGCTCGTTTACGACCGCAACCTGACCGACGACGCCGCGGTGACGTTCGTGTTCTCGCACGCCTCCAGCTCGCGCTACACGTTCACGACCAAGCACAACAACGGAAAGACGACCTACACCTGGACCGACTGATCTCTCGCAACATCGATCGCCCAAAAAGGGCGCGTCTTCGGACGCGCCCTTTGTTCGTAGGCGACCGTTCGCCCGACGTTGGTCGGCGTTCTTGACACCCCGCGTCACGCTCCCGAAGATTGGCCGCACTCTCCCCGGAGCCTTATGTCGCTCGCGTTCCCCGCTCCCGCCTCGACGAAAGTTATCGAGCGCCTTTCGAAAATCGTCGGCGCGGAGCACGTTTCCGTTTCGCCGATCAACCGGCTGGCCTACGCGCGCGACATGTCGCCGATGGTGTTGCTGCGTCAGAGCGAGGGGCTCGTCGATCATTACCCCGACGTCGTCGTCTGGCCCGGAAGCGAGGACGAGGTCGCGGCGGTCGTGCGCGAGGCCGGCGAGCTGGACATGCCGATCGTCCCGTTCGGCGCGGGTTCCGGCGTCGCGGGCGGCGTGCTCCCGATTCGCGGCGGCATCACCGTTGACGTCAAGCGCCTCCAACGCATTCACGACGTCTCGGACGAGGATCTCACGGTCGCCGCCGAGGCCGGCGTCATGGGGCAGACGCTCGAAAACGAACTGAACCACCGCGGCTACACGATGGGCCACTTTCCGAGCAGCATCTATTGCTCGACGCTCGGCGGCTGGATCGCGGCGCGCAGCGCCGGACAGATGTCGTCGCTCTACGGCAAGATCGAGGACATGATCCTCGGCATGACGTGGGTTTTGCCCGGCGGCCGCGTCGTCAAGACGCCCGCCGCGCCGCGCGCCCTGAGCGGGCCGGACTTCAAGCAGCTTTTCATCGGCAGCGAGGGCACGCTCGGAATCGTCACGTCCGCGGTGTGCCGCATCTGGCCGGCGCCGGCCGCCCGGCGGTTCGCGGCCTTTCAGTTCCCGGACGTGCAGCGCGGCACCGCGGCCATGCGAGAGATCATGCAGACGGGGCTGCGCCCGGCGGCGCTGCGCCTTTACGATCCCCTCGACACCCTCATCGTCGGGAGCCGCGGCACGGAGTCCGCCGGTGGTCTGTCGGACTATCTGCCGCTGGAAACGCTCGCCAGGCGGATCCGCTCCGTTGTCCCCGGCTTTTTCAAGTCGACGCAACGCTTCATGCATCAATACGCGCGGCTCGCGAACAAGCTCGAAGCGCTCGCCAAGGACGGCGCGCTCATGATCCTCGTGTTCGAGGGATCCGAGCGCGTGGCGGGCTACGAACACGAGACGGCCTTGCGCATCTGTGAGCGGCTCGACGGGCGCAATCGCGGCCCGGAGCCGGCGCACCGATGGTTCGAGCGCCGGCACCACGTCAGCTTCCTGATGAACAAGGTCTATTACCACCACGCCTTCGTTGACACGATCGAGGTGGCGACGACGTGGGATCGCGTCGTCGATCTGTACGAATCCGTGCGCGAGGCGATCAAGCCGATCGCGTTCATCATGGCGCACTTCTCGCACGCCTATCCGGAGGGTTGCTCGATCTACTTCACGTTCCTGTCGTCGGCGCCGACGGTGGAAGACGCCGAAACGACGCACCGGAAGGTCTGGGATGCGGCGATGGAACAGACGGTGCGGCTGAAGGCGACGGTCAGCCATCATCACGGCATCGGGCTTTTCAAGAGCCGCTATCTTCGCGAGGAATTGGGCGAAATCTTTTCGGTGTATCGTCACCTGAAAGACGCGGCCGATCCGGCCGGCCTTCTCAACCCGGGGAAGATGGGCTTGTGAGCCGATTTCGCGATCACGTCGAATTGCAACTGCAACTGCGGGACATCTTCGGTCCCGCGGGCGTGAGCCGAAGCCCCGTTGAACTCGCGGTCTATTCCCGCGCAGCGCACACGGCGCCGTGGCTCGCGCTGGCCGCGGGCGAATCCGCGGCGATGCCCGATTTTGTCGTATGGCCCGATACGGTGGTGCAGATCAGCCGCCTTATGCACCTGGCCAACAAGCGCGGCGTGCCGGTCATCCCCTACGGCGGCGGATCGTCGTTCGCCGGCGACGTGACGCGAAATGGCGGAATCGTCTGCGACTTGAAGCGCTTGTCCCGCGTTTTGAAGCTCGATCCCAATTCGCACATCGTGTCCGTGCAGGCCGGAATCGTCGGCGAGCATCTCGAAAATTATCTCGCGCGCCGCGGATTCACGCTCGGTTCGTACGCGCCGGAATTGCGCGCGTCGACGATCGGCGGATTCCTCGCGCGGCGCGGCGCGGGCTATGGCCTTTCACGCTACGGGGGATTCGCCGACATGGCCGTCGGCCTCCAGGCAATTTTGCCAAGCGGCGCCATCGTCAAGACGCGCACGACGCCGCGCTCGGCGACCGGGCCCGACTTCAACGCGTTCCTTACCGGACAGGAGGGAGCGCTCGCGATCATCACCCGCGCCAAGCTGCGTGTCTGGCCGATCGCGCCCGAACGGCGATTTTTTGCGTATCGGTTTCCGGCGTTCGAGGATGGCGTCGCCGCGCTGCGCTCGATCGTGCGCGAAGGACTGCGCCCGGCCGCCGCGCGCCTGACCGACGAAAACGAAACGATCGCGACGTTCGGCAAAAAGGACGAATCGTCGCTGACGGGCGTCATCCTCGCCGTGATGGTCGAAGGCGATGCCGGGCGCGTCGAGATGGAAAGCCATGGCGTCGGCGAAGCCGCGCTGCGCGCGCGGGGCGTTTTGATCGGCGACGGCCCGGCGCGTACCTGGTTCGAGTCACGCCATTCCGAAATGTTCCGGACGCAGCCGGTCTTCTCGAAGCCGGGCGCGTTCATCGACCGGGTCGACGTTTCCGCGACGTGGAGTCTTCTGCCCGGCATCCGCCAGGCGGTTGCGCAGGCGCTGGCCGGCAATATCCGGATGAGTTCGGCGGTCGCGCATCCGGAGATGTCGGGCGCGTCGCTGACATTCTGGATTTCGGGCGAAGAGCAAAAGAAAAAGGCCCAAGGCGCATGGCGGAGCGCGCTGTCGGCGATCATGGAGGCGACGATCGCCGGCGGCGGCGCGGTCGTGCACCACCGCGCGGCCGGAAACGCGCGCGCCGAGTGGGTCGCACGCCAGCAAGGCGCGACGCGCGACATTCTGGTCGCGACGAAAAAGCGTCTCGATCCCGGCGGCGTCATGCACCCGGGGTGGTTGGGGCTGAAATGAACGGGGAATCGCGAATCGGGAATGCCGTCGCCTATCACCGAAAAGGTGCAAAGGAAACGCGAGGGCGCAAAGAAAATCTGTCCGTGTCCATAATGTCCACGAAGTCCATTTTGTCCATCGCCAAGTCCGGCACGGGCACGGGCACGGGTTTGTTTCAACGTTGGAACCGCGACCATGAGGGAGCGGATTTTTTGAAAACGGAGCGCGCGTGAGCGACCTGTATCGCGACCATTTCACGGAAACCGAATACTGCACCTTCTGCCCCAAGATGTGCCGCTTCGCGTGTCCCGTTGCGGAGTCGACCGCGAACGAGACGTATCAACCCTGGGGCCGGCAGACGTTGCTGCATCTGGCGCGCGAGGGGCACATGGCGTTTGACGCGGACGTCGCCGCCACAATGTACAAGTGCGCGAGTTGCATGGTCTGCCGCGAGGTGTGCGACTACGACATCGACGTGCCCAGGGTGATGACCGCGGCGCGCACCAAGGCGGTCGCCGAGAATCTCGCGCCAGGGGAAGTGCGCGATTTCGACCGCTTCTTCCAAACCGCGGGCAATCCGTTCGGCGACGATCTGGCCGCGCGCCTTCGCGCGATGCTCGCGGACGACCTGGTCGGTGCCGCGCGGCAGATCACCTACTTCGCCGGGTGCGGGCATGTGTACGCGTTCCCCGCCGTCGTGCAGGACACCTTCCGCATTTTCCAGGCCGCCGGCCTTGCGCAGATCGTGTGCCACGCCGGCGATGCGATGTGCTGCGGCGCGCCGTTACGCGAGCTTGGGCTTCACGACGCGTGGGAGAAAAACGCCAAGACCCTCGCCGCCGAACTCAAGGGCGCGCGTACGATCGTCACCGGTAGCGCGCAATGCGCCCACGAGCTGAAAACGGTTTTGCCCGAAGCCGGTTTCAAGCACGGCGCGAAGGTGTTCCACATCACCGAGTACCTCTGGCCGCTGATGCAGGAAGGCCGCCTTTCCGTGAAGCGGCCGTTCGACCGCGCGGTGATGTATCACGACGCCTGCCACCTTTCGCGCTACCTCGGCGTCGTCGAGGAGCCCCGCCTGATTCTCCACGAAGTGACGCGCCGGCAGGTGCACGAATTCTCGCGCAACCGCGCGATGTCAGGCTGTTGCGGCGGCGCCGGCGGCCTTCCCGTGACCAACCCCGACATCGCCGATGACATCGCGCGCCGTCGCCTCGCGGAATTCGACGAGGCGCCCGAGGGCATGGTGCTCGTTACCGCGGGCCACGTCTGCGAGCGGCAACTCGCCCGCGTCGCGCCACAAACGGAGATCATGGACATCGCGTCCGTCGTGGCGAAATGCGTATAGCGAATGCGGAATGGCGAATGTCAAATGGGGAATGATCGACTCGTGCAACCGACTCGCGAGTCGCAACGCTCATTGCGACGGCATTCCCCATTCGCAATTCCCCATTCCCGGATCGACTACCCCCGCACATCCAGCCAATCGCGCAGCGCGTCGCCGAGCACGTTGAACGCGAGCACGGTCGCGAACACGGCGAGACCGGGCCAAAGAGCAAGGCGCGGCGCGAACAAAAGATAGTCCACGCCGTCCGAGAGCATCGCGCCCCACGCGGGCGCGTCTTGCGGACCAAGGCCCAGGAACGAAAGCGACGATTCGGCGAGGATCGCGCCGGCGATCGAAAACGACGACTGCACGGCGACGGGCCCGGCGACCTCCGGCAGCACGTGCCGGCCGACGATGCGCAGCGGCCCCGCGCCGAGCGCGCGCGCGGCAAGCACGAAATCCCGCTCGCGCACGGACAGCACCTGCCCGCGCACGAGCCGCGCGAATCCGACCCAACCCAGTAAAGACAACGCCACAATGACATTGACGAGCGACGCCCCAAGCACGGCGGTCAGCGCAATCGCCAGAAGCAGTCCCGGAAACGCGAGCAGCACGTCGACAAGACGCATGATCGCCGCGTCGATCGCACCGCCGGCGTAACCCGCGAACGCGCCGATCAGTGTGCCGGCCAAAGCGGAAATCGCCACGACGATAAGCCCCACCGCCAGCGACGTGCGCGCCCCGTGGACGAGGCGCGAAAAGATATCGCGCCCAAGTTCGTCCGTGCCAAGCAGGTGCGCGCCGCCCGGGGCGGCCAGGTCGTCGCGCAAATCGATCGCGCCCGGCGTGTGCGTCGACAAATACGGAGCAAACGCCGCGGCAAGCGCAACGAGCGCGATCGTCGCGGCCGCGAGCGTCACAAGCGGCGAACGGCGGCTCACGACGCCCTCCCGGAAACGCGCACACGCGGATCGATGACGCCGTAGAGGATGTCCGCCGCGAGATTGGCCAGCACGAAGGCGGCGCTGATGAACAGAACGCATCCCTGCACAATGGGGTAGTCGCGCGAGCGGATCGCGCCGATGAGCAGCGTCCCCAGGCCCGGCCACGAGAAGACGGTCTCGGTGATGATCGCGCCGGAAAGCAGCGCGCCGACCTGCAGCGCAACGATGGTGATGACCGGCGCGAGCGCGTTTCGAAGCGCGTGCCCGACCAACACCGAGCGGCCGGGCAGGCCCTTGGCGCGCGCGGTCAGCACGTAATCCTGCGAAAGCTCCTCGAGCACGGCCGCGCGCGTCATGCGCGAGAGGATCGCGGCGAGCGCGGTGCCGAGTGTGATCGCCGGCAGCACCACGGACGCCGCGCGCTCGTCGCCCGCGACGGGAAACCAGTCGAGCTTGATGGCAAACAGCACGATCAGCATCGGCCCAAGCCAGAAGTTCGGTACGGCGACGCCGAACATGGAGCCGACCATCGCTCCGCGATCCCACGCGGTGCCCGCGCGCGCGGCGGCCAGAAGGCCCGCGGGGATGCCGATGAGGATCGCCAGGAACATCGCCGCCGCGGACAGACGGATCGTCGCGGGCAGGCGGCGTGCGATAACGCGTGTAACGGGCTCGCCGAAAAAAAAGCTGTCGCCCAGATCGCCGCGCGCGACGCCGGTAAGGAAACGCGCGTATTGCGTACCGATCGGGTCGTTCAGGCCGAGCCGCGCGCGCAGCACCTCCTTGTCCGCCGTCGACGCCGTCTCCCCCAGCATGACCTCGACCGGGTCGCCGGGCACGAGGTGGATGAGAAAAAAGACAAGCGTCACCACGCCGAGCATCGTCGGCGCCAGAAGCGCGAGGCGGCGAAGGAGGAATCGGGTCACGCACAAAGGCTATAGGAGGTACGAGGAAAGGGGAAAGGGGAAAGGGGAAAGAGGTCATCGCCGCGGGCGCCCGCGGTTCCAAAATTTATTTTTTGCCCTTTGTGCGCTTGTTCTGAATCGCGATTCCGCGATTTCACTCGTCACTCGTCACTATAAGAGGTACTCGGCCACCTTTTGCAGGCTCGGTATATCGTGCACGTCTTCGGCGAGAGCCGGAATGCGGCCGACGAAAGAGGTCTGGGGATTGGCGCGTTCGAAATCGCGGATGATCGCCGCTTCGGCCGTCGCGATCCGTTCGAGATTCGAGGCAAGGTCGAAAAGCGCGTCGAGCGCCGAGGCGTAATCCGGCAGCTTCTCGATCACCGCCGACGCCTTCTCGATCGCGCCCGGCCCGCCGTTGTCGAACGCCGATTCGTGCACGCGGTTGAAGACGACGCCCGCCAGCGGCATGCGCGAGCTGATGAGCTTGTCGCGGAAAAACGCGGCCTCATCCACGGCCGGGTGCTGTGCCGTCGTCACGATGACAAAGCCGGTTGTCGGGTCGCCGAGCAGCTTTTTCACCGCCGCCGCGCGCGTCTTGAATCCGTCGTACAGCCCCTCGAACGCGAGAAAAAATTCCGCGAGATCGGCGAGCGCCTGATATCCCGTGGTTCGTTCGAGCGCCTTGAAAATGAGCGACGCGCTGCGTTGCGCGAATTTGAATCCCACCTTGCCGGCCATCAGATACGGCTTCACGAACCACTGGATCACCTTGCCGTCGAGAAATTCGGTCATGCGCCGGGGCGCGTCGATGAAGTCGAGCGCGTGTTTGGTCGGCGGCGTGTCCAGCACCACCAGGTCGAATCGCTCCTCGCGCACGACCTCGTGGAGCTTCTCCATCGCCATGTATTCCTGGCTGCCGGCCAGCGCCGTGGAAATCTGAACGTAATAGTGGTTCTCGAGGATGCGCTTGCGCCGGTCCTCGTCCGGCGCGATGCGCTCGACGAGATCGTCGAAGGCGCGCTTCTGGTCGAGCATCATGCCCCAAAGCTCGCCGCGCGCGCCCGCGGGCAATTCGATGCGCGACTGCCGGTTGCCGAGCTCCGAAAGCCCGAGCGAATTCGCGAGGCGTTTGGCGGGATCGATCGTCAGCACCAGCGTGCGCCGCCCCTGGATCGCCGCGGCGACGGCGATGGCCGCGGATACGGTCGTCTTGCCGACGCCTCCGGATCCGACGCACGCAATAACGCGGCGATGGGCGATGAGCTGGGACAGGGACACGAAAATCCTCGATCGGAGCGCGCCCGACAAAGGCGCGTCAAACGGCGTCCATCATGTCCATAATGCCCCTGATGTCCATGGGGTTTCGGTGGGGCTGGAGGCTAACGCGTCGCCGACAGGAATTTTCGCGCCGCGCGCAAAAGGTGCGGGCGCATGGTCGGTTCGCCCAGCCGTTTGAACTGGCTGCCGATGACCTTCGGGCGCAGGTAGAAGCGGCGGTACATGCGGTTGCGCGCGTTGATGAGCGTCTGTTCGGTCAAGCCGTTCGGGATGTACGCGACGAAGTGGTCGCTGCGTTTGTCGTAGTTGGCAACGACGCGCCCGTGCTCCTCGATGCCCTCCATCGCGTCGATGCCCGGAAACGGCGCGAAAAATCCGATCATGGCGTCATCGAGATCGGCGCGCAGGATGAACTCCTCCGTCTCGGCGAGCGTCTTTTCCGTCTCGCCCGGAAAGCCGAGCAGGATGAAGCCCTTGGTGCGGATGCCCGCGGCGGACGCGCGCGAAAGCGCGGAGGCGATATCCGCGGTCGAGAGGTCCTTTCGCATGCGGCGCAGCATGTCGTCGCTGCCGGATTCGACGCCGAACTGGATTTGCCAGCAGCCCGCCTCTTTCATCATGCGCAACGCGAATTCGGTGACCGGCAGGTCCGCGCGCGTCATGCAGCTCCACGTCACGTCGAGGTCGTTGCGAAGGATGTGCTGGCAAAGCTCCACGACCTTCTTTTCGCTGACGACGAACACCTCGTCGTGAAACGCGATGTCGCGGATGCCGTGGACCTTGTTCAGATGCGCCATCATCTCGTAGATCCGCACCGGCGAGTGCGCGCGGTACTTGTGGCCGAACGTGCCCTGGTCGCAGAACGAGCAGCGGAACGGGCACCCGCGCGAGGTGACGAGGATCGACGAGGGCAGGCGGCGGAACGACTGCGGGCTCGGCCGATACACGCGCTGCAGATCCGGCAGCAGATCCCACGCCGGCATCGGAAGATCGTCCAGGTCGTCCATCGGCGCGCGCGGCGGGGTCCGCAAGAGCGCCTCGAACGATCGCGGGGGACTGCGCCTTTCGCGGCGGTCAATCTCGCGCACGATCAGCCCCGGCACCTTGTCGCCGCTTTCGCCGGCGCGAAGGGCTCGTGCGAGCTCGAGCGCGGTCTGTTCGCCCTCGCCGATAATCCCGAAATCGACCGACCGGTACAGGCCGAGCGTCTCTTCCGGCACGTTCGTCACGTGCGGGCCGCCGAGGGCGATCTTCGTGTCCGGCGAGTAGAATTTGATCTTTGCCGCCACCGCCGCCGCGCGAGACACGCTGACCGTGCTCGCGGTCAGGCCGGCCAAAAGCGGAAGGCGGCTCGCCGCCGTCTTCGCGGTGCGTTCCACGGACCAGCCCAGCGCGGCCGCGTCGATGATATCGACGGACACGCCGTTCTCACGCAGGTACGCCGCCGTGTACGCCAGCCCCAGGTTCGGAAGATGGTTGCCGAACGGCGCAAGCTTGCCGTATCGGTCTTCCTGCGAAAGCGGCGGATTGATCAGGATCACTTCGGTCATGGACGTACGCAAGCGCGCGGAGCCCTCCAAATAACAGTCCAGTTTACCAGAATCGGAGCGAAAAGGTCACGCGGCGCGAACAGGCGGGCGGCCTCGCCTCGCGGCGCCGCGATCAGGGCTCACCGGCGGCGGGGAACGTCAGGCGGAAGGTCGTGCCGGCGCCGGGCGTCGATTCGACAGTCACCTGGCCGTGGATGGCCGCAACGTTGTCGCGCACGACGTCCAGGCCGACGCCGCGCCCGGAGACCTCGCTGACGTTCGCCGCGGTCGAGACGCCAAAACCGAAGATCAGCGCCGCGGCTTCCCGGTCGGTCATTTGGCGCAGGCGCGTCTCGTCGACGTGCCCATGTTCGAGCGCTTTCTCCTTGACGCGCTCGACGTCGATCCCCGCTCCGTCGTCGGCGACGACGAGCGTGATCATGTGATCCGCGCGTTCGAGCGAAACGCGCACGACGCCCTCGGGCGCCTTGCCGCGTTCCACACGCAGATCGGGCGGCTCGATGCCGTGGTCCACCGCATTGCGAAGAAGATGCGTCAGGGGATCCTCGAGCCGGGCCAGGATGCTCTTTTCGAGCAGAACGTCCTCGCCGAACACCTCGGCCCGGGCGCGGCGGCCGATCGATAGGGCCAGGTCGCGCACCAGGCGCGGCACGCGGCGCGTCAGCCGCTCCGCGGGAACCAGCCGAAGCGTGGCGATGCGTTTTCTCATGCGGGCCGCGATTCGCGTCAGTCCGACCGACGCGACGGACAAGGCCTCGGCGGTATCCACGGGCAATCCGGCCTTTTTCGCCGCCAGCTCCGCTTCGCGTACGGCGCCCGCGTTGCGGGAAAGCTCCTCGACCAGTTGTGCGAACTCGTCCACCTGCGACTCCGCGATGCGGATCGTCGCGGTGCCGGCCACCGCCGAAGTCGCCGGCTCGGCCGCGTCGGCGGGATTCGGAACCGGCACGCCGGCCTTGGTGTACGTTTGCACGTGAACGCGCAGCTTCTCAACGAGATCCAGCAGCAACCGGCGCAGCATTTCGTCAAAGCCGATGGGGCTCGACATGAAGGTGTCGTAGTTCGAAAGCATCTCGACGACGATCGCCTTCGGCTCGCCGGAAAGGCGTCCCAACAATCCGTCGATGGCCATCTTGACGCGTTCGATCAGATGCGGCGCGAGCTCCGTTGCGATCGGGTGGGAGAGGATATCCGAAAGCGCGCCGTATTCCGGCGACACCTCGATGTCACCAATCCGGTGATTGAAATTGGGGTTGGAACGCAGGGCGCTCGCGGGCGGGCCCTTGGCGCCGGACTGTTCCTTCTCCGCCTCGGCCAGGCGCGCCAGCCGGTTGGCGTGGTCCATGATCGAGTCCGGCACGGCCGTCGAGGCGTTCTGGAGTTCGCGCACGAGTGCCAGCGCCGCCTGCACGATCGCGCGCTCGCGAACCTTCGCGCTTTCGCCCTGGCGGCAAAGCGCGATGCGCTCGACGAGATCCTCGAACTGTTGATGGTCGGCGACCGCCGGTTTCCCGGCCTCGACGTTGTCGATCATTTTTCGCAATGCGTCGCCGCCTTCGAGGATGAGACTCACGACATCGGGCGTCGCCTCGCGGCGGTTTTCGCGGACATCGCCAAGCAGGCTCTCGAGCTCGTGCGCGAGGAGCTTCATGGAATCGAGCTGGAAAAACGCCGCGTTCCCTTTCAGGGAGTGCATCACGCGGAAGATGGAATGGAGGATCTCGATGTTTCCCGGTTCGCGCTCGAAACGCACGAGGGACGGCTCGAGCTGATCCAGGGATTCTCGCGACTCTTGCAGAAACTCGGCGAGTAAAGCCGGATCAAGCGTCGTATTCATACCCGTCCACATTTCGGAAACGACATCCGCCATCAACGAGCGTATCGGCGGCGTGTCGTCGATTCATGAGGATACGCCGCGCCCAAACTGGATGAACGCGGCGACTTCGAAGCGGCTAAGTAACCGAAATTACCGGGGAAAAGCAAGAAGAAAGTGAAACCCGGCCAAACGGGGTGCGAGGCGTCCGCCGCGAATAACCAGCCATGCAGATCGAATACGCAAGCGATGCCGCAAGGTTACGCGCGGAGGTTCAAATATTTGCCAGCCGGCGCTCAACTACGGCCGCGCCCACAGTATCGCCCCAGACGTTCACCGTCGTGCGGAAGCGGTCCAGGAGCCAGTCGATGGAAAGCAGAAGGCCGATGCCCTCCACCGGCACATTGACCGCGGTGAGGACCATAACCATCGTGACAAGGCCGGCCTCCGGAATCGCCGCCGCGCCGATTGCCGCGAGCGTCGCGGTCAGCATGACGATGAGCACCTGCGCGACCGTCAGCTCGATACCGTAGGCCTGCGCGATGAAGATCGCCGCCACCGCCTCATAGAGCGCGGTGCCGTCCATGTTGATCGTGGCGCCCATCGGAAGCACGAATCCGCTTGCCCGCTCGGAGATGCCCGCGCGCTCGCGCACGTTGCGGATCGTCACCGGCAGCGTCGCCGCGCTCGACGCGGTGGAAAAGGCCATCAAAAGGGCTTCGCTCACGTGACCCGCGTGGCGCGTGGCGGGCCGTCCGGCAAAAACGCGAAGGATCGCGGGTAGCACGATGCCCGCGTGGATCGCAAGTCCGATCATCACGGTCAGAAAATAGCGCGACAGCCGAATGAGCTCGGTCGCCACGGCCTCGCCGCCGCCCGCGCGCCCGACGCGGTCGGCCACCAGGCCGATGATGCCGATCGGCGCGAACCAAACGACGAAACGCACGAGAATGAGCAGCGCGTCGTTCAGCGTTTCGACAAGTTCGATCGCGCGTCGCCCCCGGCCGCCGAGCGTCGTCAAAAGCGCGCCGAGGACGATCGAAATGAGGATGAGGCCAAGCACGTTCGTTTCGGCCGCGGCCTGAATGAGGTTGGGCGGGAACAAGCCCTCGATGAGCGAAAAGAGCGCCTCGTACCACGTCTTGCCGGCCACGTCGGGCGCGACGGCCGCGCCGACGGATTCCATCGCCGTGACGCCGGGGCGAATGATGAGCACAAGGCCAAGGCCGATCGAAACGGCCATGACGGTCGTCACGAGGTAATACCCGAAGGTGAATCCGAAAAGACCCGACACGCGGCGCAAATCGCCGACGGCCGCGACGCCCGCCACCATCGAGCAGACGATGAGCGGCACGACAAGAGACTTGAGGACGTTCATGAAAACGCGGCCGAAAAGCTGCACGAGCCCGACAAATCCGGCAAGCGACGGGTCATCCCAACGGGCGCCGAACACGCCGCCGATGACAAATCCGAGCGTCGCGCCCGCGACCAGCAGCGCGGGCAGAAGCCACGCGGGCGCGCGCCTTGCGAACGAAGGCGGCAGCGGCGCGGCGGTCGGGTCGATGGGTCGAGTGTCCATGATCGGGAACGGACAATCTTAGGGGCTACGGCGACGGCTGGGAAGGCGAAGACGATGAGTCTGGAAGTCTGAAAGTCTGAAAGGTCACGGCAAATGCAGAACGCGGAACGCGGAACGGCGATCGCAACACCACACGTTCACGTCAACGCGTCCATGCCGTCCATCCGGTCCATCATGTCCATCGCGCTGTAATTCCAGCCTTCTCAATTCGCCGGCGCGTACCTCTCAATCCTCAATCCTCGATCCTCAATCCTCGCTAGATCGCCTCGATCTTCATCGAATCCGCAAGGCGCGCGACCTCTTCGTAAAATTCGCGGTACGCGTCGGGGATCTTTTCGTTGATCGACTTCAGCGTGTTCCAGTGATCGAGAAACGCGCGTTTGTGTTCCGCGGATGCGCGGATCGACTCGCGCACGAAGGGCCACTGATCCTCCACGTTCGGATTTCCCGCCGCGGCCATGATGCCGACGATGCGCTTCTGATAACGCGCGATCTCCGCGTAGTCCTTGTAAGACTGGAAATGATAGCGCGCGCCGAAATAGGCGCCGTGCATGGCCTTGCCGGTGTCGGACTGGCCCGCGGGCGTGGGCTCGCCTTTGCGCGCTTCGTACTCCGCGGCGAGCTTCTCGTTTTCCGACAGCGTGCGCTTGACCGCCTTGAGATAAAACGCGAGCGCGTCGTCGTATTTGCCTTGCTCCGCGTAGCGGTCGCCCACGAGCAACATATAAAGCGTCGCCTGGCGCGCCTGGCACATGTCGTCCTTTTTCTCGAGCTGCTCCTCGCACTCCGCGAGCTTCACCTGATATTCGAGCAGCATCCTTTCGGACGCGTCATGCCCGATCGTCAGCTCCTGAGGCAGATCCGAGGCCAAGGAGATTTCCTTCTCGTCCGCGTCTTCAACCGTGTACGGCGCGGCGGGCGCTTTTTTCAGCGTGTATTTCACGGCCGACGGCGTTTTCGCCGGCGAGGCGTCCGGGGACGGCGCGGCGGGTGGGGTGTCCTTTTTGCCGCAACCCACCGCGAACGCGAAGGCCGCGGCGCCGACCAGAGCAAGAATCGTCATACGCAAATCAGAATCCTCCGCGCGCGCAAGATAGTCGCCCGCGCGCGGCGCGTCAAAAGTCGCGACGGCCCGGTCGAGCCCGTCTCGCCCCACGTCGCTTTCCGGCTATGATGCGCGCATGGACGAACGCACGCGCGGCGCGACGCCCTTTTTGCGAAAGATCGTCTACGCGATCGCCGCGCTAATCGCCGTGTTCGCGCTCGCCGAGGCCATCGCGCGCGTTGTCGAGCGGGCGCGCGATAGACCGCGCATCGAGTTCGCGCGCAGCCCGCTGAAGTTCCAGCAGATCCCGGACGCGCCTCTCGTGGACGACGTCGAGGCGTTCGAGCACGACTGGCTCATCAACCTGAACGATCCTCTCGCGCTCGTGCCGAAAGAGAAGGCCGAGAATGAAAAGCGCGTCGTGCTCGTCGGCGGAAGCTGGGTGCAGGGCGCGGGTGTGGCGTCGCCCGCCACGTTCGCCTCGATCGTCCAACGGCTGTTACGCGAGGCCGCGCCGGGGCAGCGCATCGACGTCTTCAACCTCGGCATCACCGGCTACAGCTCCACGCAGCACGCCGTCGTCATGGAACGGATCGCGCAAACGCTAAAGCCCGACATCGTGGTGTGGCTGTCGGGCAACAATGAGTTTCTCGATTTTCGCGCGATGAGCGACCGGAGCGACGCCGAGCTTGCCGGCCTCATGCACGCGCGGCGGCTCGAGTGGCGTTTCGCGCTCGTGCGCCTTTTCATGCCGCGCCTTGGAGACACCGATCCCGCCACGCCCGAATCGCCGAGCGCCCCGCCGCGGACGCCGGGCGATGACGTGCGTTCGTTCGTGCAGGAAAGGCTGGGGCGAGCGTTGCGCCGGTTTGGCGTCGCCGTCGGCAAGGCCGGCGGCAAGCTCGTCGTCTGCACGATCCCCGTCAACGAGCGCTACGCGTGGCACCGCGAGTGGTTTTTCACCGGCCCGGCGCACAGCCAGCCGCGCGCCTATCAGGTGGCGCGCTGGGCGCTTTATTACGACGATCCCGACGCCGCGCTCGCGGCAGTCGAGCCGGTGACCGAACAGCGAGACCCGGCCGCGATGCACGTCAAGGCGCTTGCTCTCGACGCCGCGGGGAGAGCGGGTGAGGCGCGGGCGGCGTGGCGCGACGTACTCCTTTGGACCGCCCCCGAGACGCAGGGCGCCGGCGCGACGGACGAGGCGATCTACCTGGCCGCCGCGGCCATGTCGCGCGTGCGCGGTCCCGAGGCGGTCGGCAAGTGGCTCGATACGCACCTTGAGCGCGTTAAGGACATCGACTTCCTGTACGCCTCCCTGCTCGAGTTCGCCGGCCGCTTCGGCAAGGCGCGTGAGGTCTTTTCGCGCATGCCGACCTACAACGCCATCCACGCGGATCCGGGCATCAACCGCACGCTCGTGAAGACCGCCTCGCGCATGGGCGCGGACGTATTTGACCTGGCTGCCGAGGTGCGCTCGCGATCAATCAACGAGATCATCGGCTGGGAATACTTTCTGGATTATTGCCACCTGAACCCGCGCGGTCACATCCTCGTGGCGCACCTTCTGGCGCGCGACCTCGCGGACCGCCTCGATCTGCCCGGGTCCGTGCCCGCGCCCGAGCCGGCGCTCGCGAAGGAGCGGCATCTTCGCCGCGGGCTCACGCGCGACCTGGCTGACTTGCGCTGGTGGACCGGGGCCGATTTTGACGCGACGCGCCTTGTTGACGAGATCATCGAGCAGGGGCGCGAGCCGGTCGACGAGCTTGCCGAATCCGTCGCGGCCCGGAGTGCGCCCGCCCTGGCGAGGGTCTTCACAGGCAACTGGCGCGCCGCGCACGAGTGGGCGCTCGCCCGAGAAAAGGTCGGCGAGCTTTCGGAGATTTATCGGGAAGCGCTCGCGCTCGATCCGAACGTCGAGGGCGCGCGCGAAAACATCGCGTATCTCGAGGAAATAGGAAAAAGAAAATAGGAAGTAAGAAATAGGAAAGAGGAAAGAGGAAAGAGTGCCTTACAGCATCGACGGTTCGGGAACACCCATCCACGCGAAATGCTGAAGCTCTACCATCGCCTTCGCAGCCGATCCCGCGCGGCCTACCAGGCGGCGCAGGAGCCGAACCTCGTGTTCTCCCGGCGGCGCAAGGTCTTGTTCGCCCTGATCGCTTTTGTCGCGGGGCTGGCGCTCGTCGAAATCGGCGCGCATGTCGTGGAACGTCGCCTCGCGCGGCCAAAGGTCGTGGACGCACGCAGCCCGCTCGCGTTCCAGTCGTTGCCCGATCTTTCACCGCTGATGCGCGATCACGACACGCCCGAGGGGCATTACGTTCTCGTGCTGCCCGATCAGCCCGATCAGCTCGTGCCGATGACCAAGGGCGCGCGCGAAAAGCGCGTCGTGTTGATCGGCGGAAGCTGGGTGCAGGGGATGGGCGTCGCTCCGCCCGCGACGTTCGCCGCGATTCTCGAACGCCTGCTGAACGAGGCGGCGGGGCGGGGCGAGCGCGTGCGCGTTTTCAACCTCGCTCGCATCGGTTACGCATCGTCGCAACTTGCGCACGTGGTCGAGCAGGTCGCGCTGCCTCTTTCGCCGGACCTTGTCGTCACCTTGACCGGCAACAACGAGTACCTCGATTTTCGCGCGGCGACCGGTTGCAGCGATCGCGGGCTTTTCCGCCTGTCGCTTGCGCGCCGGCTGGAAAGGCGGCTGGCCATCGCGCGTCTTCTCGCGCCGCGCCATCGCGCGGGTGGCGAGGCGAAGCCGGCCGCCGCTCCCACGCCGGCCATCGTGACGCCAGTCGGTGATCTGCGCGCGTACGTCCACGCCCGTCTGGCCCGCTCGCTTGCGCGGGTTCACGATGCCGCCGTCGCGGCCGGCGCGCGCACGCTTGTGTGCTCGGTGCCCGTCAACGAGCGCTACGGTTACACGCGCGAGTGGTTTTTCGCGGGCGATTCCGAAGCGCAACCGCGCCCCTACCGCGTCGCGCGCTGGGCGCTGCGCTACGGTGCGCCGGATATCGCGATACGCGAGATGACGCCGCTTGCCGACTCCGGCGAACCGGCGGCGATCCATGTGCGCGCGCTGGCGCTCGATACCGCGGGGCGCATCGACGAGGCGGCGGCGGAGTATCGCCGCCTGCGCGCGGCGCTCGATACGGGCGCGCGCGACGGTGCGTCGTTTGACGCGCGCGCGTATCTCACGGCCGCGGCCATCAACCGGCTCGAGGGACCGCGCGCCGTCGAGGCCTGGATGCCGGCGGCGCTCGCGCATCTTGAGAAAGATGAAAGCCGCGCGACGCAGCACGTCCTTGCCGGCTCGATCCTCGAATTCGCGGGGCAACGCGAAAGAGCGCGCGAGGAATTCGCGCGCGCGCCGTCGGCCGACTGCATCCAGGCCGACGCGGGTATCAATCAAACATTGATGACGACCGCGGCGTCGCTCGGCGCCGCGCATTACGATCTGCTCGCCGGCGTGCGGGAGGTGTCGCCGAACGGCGTGCCGGGTTGGGACTGGTTTCTCGATTACTGCCACCTGAACGTGCGCGGTCACATTCTCGTGGCGCATCGGCTCGCGAGCGAAATCGCCGGGCGACTCGGCCTGCCGGGACGCATTCCGCCGGCTGATGCACGCCTTTCGGACGAGGCGCGCCGGCGCAACGCGAGGCCGTTCGACTTGCCGGATCTCGCATGGTGGGCGGGCGCGGATTTCGACGCGACGATCCTCGTCGACGAGGTCGTTATTCAGAACCGCAAACCGCTCGCCCAAATCGCCGCTTCGCCGGCTTCGAAGGAAAATCCCACGCTCGCGACGCTGTTTGCCGCGAACTGGCGCGCGTCAAAAACGATGGGCGACGTGACAATGGACCGCGACGCCGCGCTTTCCGCCTATGCCGACGTCGCGGCTTCCGGTGACGCACTCGCCGATGTCGCGGCAGGCAACGCGGAATTTGTGCGCGGTGCGTTGCGGTAGGGATTTTCGGCGGTACAAAGCGCGGCTTCGCCGCAACCAAATTAACCGTGCCCGTGCCCGATAGAATCGTCTGGAAGGTTGAAAGACTGGAAGTCTGGAAGGCCATCGCAGGAAGGCATCCGCGGATTTCGCGGATACTTTGTCTTTCGCGCCGACGCCGCGGCCCCGAACTTTATCTGCGCCATCGGCGTAATCTGCGGACAGAAAAAACTTCGCGTGAAAACAATAAACGGACGATGACGCACTCCGCGTTCTCCGTGTTCTCCGTGCCTTCCCCGTGCCCTCCGTGTACCGCCGAAGTCACCGTTCAAAAAATTCCTTCAGCGCCCGCGCAACCTGATGTTCGGGATCGGGCGAGGGCAAAACGCGCGCGGCGCCGCGTAGCGTCGCCTCGATTTTTTTCGCCATCTTTTGCGGCGGGCGGCCGCGCCCCAGGTATTCGAGCTGCCGCGCAAGTTCCGCGACAAGCGCGCCGTTGGCGCCGGCTTCCGGCCTCAGATGCCCTTTCTGCTCCAGGACCGACAACAGTTCGCATGCCCACTGGGTCTCGTCGGCGACGCGGGGCGGCGGCGCGTCGCGGCGGATGAGGTCTTCGTAGAATTCCTGCGACGTCAGATACGCCGCTCCATCCGCGCGAACGGCATGGTCGGTGGAAACGATGACGACATCCGCGCCCACGGCCACGGCGTCGATGGCCGCGTCGACGATCGCTTCATCCGCCGTGCGCGGATGCGCGAAGACGCACTCCACGCCCCCTTCGAGACCGATTTCTCCGTAGCCGTCGAACACGACGATCCACTCGACATCCGGGCGACGTTGCGCATGGCGGCGCACCAGGCGAAGAAATTCCTCCTGCGCCGCCGCGATGCCCTTGCGTTCCTCGACGCGCCAAAGCGTCGGACTCGTTCGGATGACGTTCATGCCGTCGATGATGAAGCGGCAGGTCATGGGCGACCCTCCTTCGAATCAGAATCCGCCTTGCGATAAACGCGCG
>JAIOHV010000168.1 GCA_019912885.1 bacterium | reverse complement strand
TGGAAGGCCGGCCGCTTCTTCGCGAGGGCACGCTTGAGGAATTCGTCAAGGAGCCGCACTTCGCCAGGGAGATGGTGGAGCATCCGCCGCTGACGGCCCTGTGGGACGACCCGGTGGACTACGGCAAGGGCCAGCAGTGGGGCATGAGCATCGACCTGACGGCCTGCACAGGCTGCAACGCCTGCGTCGTCGCCTGCCAGGCCGAGAACAATATCCCGATCGTCGGCAAGGAGCGCGCGGGATACGGCCGCGAAATGCACTGGCTGCGCATCGACCGCTACTTCTCGGGTTCGACGGATAACCCCTCCGCCTCGTTGATGCCGGTGCCGTGCATGCAGTGCGAAAACGCGCCCTGCGAGAGCGTCTGCCCCGTCGCGGCGACGGCGCACAGCCCCGACGGCCTGAACGACATGGCTTACAACCGCTGTATCGGCACGCGCTATTGCAGCAACAACTGCCCGTACAAGGTGCGGCACTTCAACTACTTCGCCTACAACAAAGAGCCGTACAACAAGAATCCGGACGACCCGGAGCTCTCGAAGATGCAGCGCAACCAGAATGTCACGGTGCGGTTCCGCGGCGTCATGGAGAAATGCACGTACTGCGTTCAGCGGATTTCGGTCGCGCGCATCGACGCGAAGGCGCACGGCGACGGCGTGGTGCCTGACGGCGCGATCGTCCCCGCGTGCGCGCAGACCTGCCCGACCAACGCGATCGTCTTTGGCGATATCAACGACAAGACCTCGCGCGTGGCGAAAAAGAAAGCCCTGCCGCGCGAATACGCGATGCTGGCGGAGATCAACACGCGGCCGCGCACGACGTATCTGGCGAAGATCCGTAACCCGAACCCGGCGCTGGGATAGGACATGGCGACAGAAGTCCGCACCATGGAACGATACGTTCCGGAGAACACCGAGGCGTACGACCCGATCGACGGGCGCCACCCGCTGATTCTCGGCGAGCAATCGTTCTCCGCGGTCACGGAAGCCGTCTGCCGTCCGACGGAAACCCGGACGCCCAAGGCGTGGTGGGTGCTGTTCGCCGTCTCGATCACGATGCTCGCGTGGTTCGGCGTGGCGATCGGCTATCTGTTCTGGGAGGGCGTCGGCATCTGGGGCCTGATGATCCCGGTCGGCTGGGCGTGGGACATCACGAACTTCGTCTTCTGGGTCGGTATCGGTCACGCGGGCACGCTGATCTCCGCGATCCTCTTCCTGTTCCGGCAGAAGTGGCGCACGTCGATCAACCGTTTCGCCGAGGCGATGACGATCTTCGCCGTCATGTGCGCCCTGACATTCCCGGGCATTCACGTCGGCCGCGTGTGGCTGGCTTACTATCTGTTCCCGATTCCGAATCAGATGTCGGTCTGGCCGAACTTCCGCAGCCCGCTTTTGTGGGACGTGTTCGCGGTGTCGATCTACGGCACGGTGTCCCTTTTGTTCTGGTACACCGGCCTCATCCCCGACCTCGCCACGCTGCGCGATCGCGCCAAACACCGCGCGGGCAAGGTGCTCTACGGCGTCGTCGCGCTTGGCTGGCGCGGGTCGAACCGGCACTGGCTGAACTACGAAAAGGCGTACCTGCTGCTGGCCGGCCTTTCCACGCCGCTCGTGCTTTCGGTCCACAGCATCGTGTCGTTCGACTTCGCGGTGTCAGTGCTGCCCGGCTGGCACACGACGATCTTCCCTCCGTATTTCGTCGCGGGCGCGATTTTTTCGGGCTTCGCCATGGTCATCACGCTGATGGTGATCGCCCGGTGGGCGTTCAATCTCGAGCACATCGTGACGATCCGCCATTTCGAGAACATGGCGAAGATCATCCTTGTGACGGGCATGATGGTCGGCTACGCCTATGGGATGGAGTTTTTCATCTCCTGGTACTCGGGCAACCCGTACGAGCAGTTCGCCTTCGTCAACCGCGCTTTCGGGCCCTACGCCTGGGCTTACTGGACGATGATCTCGTGCAACGTGCTTTCGCCGCAGATCTTCTGGTTCAAAAAGGCGCGCACGAGCATCCCCATCCTTTTCGTGATGTCGATCTTCGTGAACATCGGCATGTGGTTTGAACGCTTCGTCATCATCGTGACGAGCCTTCACCGGGACTTCCTGCCCTCGTCCTGGGATTACTTCTCGCCGACGTTCTGGGATATCTCCTGCCTCGTCGGGAGCTTTGGCCTGTTCTTCACCATGTTCTGCCTGTTCGTGCGTTTCCTGCCGATCGTGGCGATGGCCGAGGTGAAGACCGTGCTGCCGGGCGCCAACCCGCACGGCGCCCATGCCCACGGAGGCGGACGATGACCGCCCATCCCGTCCGGCTCATCGGCGTCCTGGCCGAATTCGAAACGACGCACGGCCTGTTTTCCGCCTGCGAGAAGGTTCGCGACGCGGGATTCGCGAACTGGGACGCCCACTCGCCCTTCCCCGTTCACGGACTCGAAAAGGCGATGGGCCTTTCGCGCTCCAAGGTCGGGTGGGTCACGCTCGTCTGCGGCCTGTCCGGCGCCGCCGGCGGCATGGTGTTGCAGTGGTGGGCCAGTGCCGTCGCGCAGCCGCTTGTCATCGCGGGCAAGCCGTTTTTCTCGTGGCCGGCATTCGTGCCGATCACCTTCGAGATCGGCGTGCTGTTCGGCGCGCTCGGCGCCGTGTTCGGAATGCTGCACTTCAACCGGTTGCCGCGCTTTCATCACCCGCTTTTCGCGGTTCACGCCTTCGAGCGCGTCACCGACGACAGGTTCTTCATCAGCATCGACGCGGACGATCCGAAATTCCGCGGCGAGGAGACGGTGAAATGGCTCGTCGACATGGGCGCGACGATCCATCGCGTCGAGGAGGCCGCATGACGCGCCGCTTCGCCGCCCTTTTTTGCGCCGCGGGCCTTGCACTCGCCGCGCTCGCCGGATGCCAGGGACAGTTCTCCGGCAAGCCGCCGGTCCATCCGAACTGGAACATGGACAACGTCGCCCGCTACGACATGCAGGAGCCCAGCAGCTTTTTCGCGGACGGGCGCGCCATGCGTCCCCCCGTCGAGGGCACGGTTCCGCGCGGGTTTCTGAAAGACGACGACGCCTACTGGGAAGGCAAGGACGGCGAACGCTTCATCGAGCGGTTGCCCGACGGCATCGAGCTGACGCTCGCCCTTCTCGAGCGCGGGCGCGATCGCTATGCGATCTATTGCACGCCGTGCCATGACGCCACCGGCAGCGGGCGCGGCGTGGTGATCGCGCGCGGCATGTTGCCGCCGCCGAGCTTCACGGACCCGAGGCTTTTGCAGCAGGACGTCGGCTACTTCTACAACGTCATCACGCACGGCGTGCGGAACATGCCGGCCTACGCGGCGCAGATTCCCGTGGCCGACCGCTGGGCGATCGCCGCGTACGTCCGCGCGTTGCAGCGTTCCGCGTCCGCGACGATCGACGAGGTTCCCGACGACATCAAGGACCAGCGAGGGTGGACCCCGTGAGCGAACACGCCGCGCATACGCCGACCGATATCGAGACCCGGCTTCCCAACGACAGCCGCTGGCGCCGCCTTCCCGTCATCGCGGGCGGCATCGGCGTCGCGGGAGTCGCCGTGTCGATCGTTCTGGGCTTCGCGAACCCGGCGCAGTTCTATTTCTCGTGGCTCGTCGCGTTCATGTACGTCCTTAGCGTCGCGCTCGGCGCGCTTTTCATGGTGCTGTTCCACTACGTGACGCGCGCGGGCTGGAGCGTCGTCGTCAGGCGCGTCGCCGAAAACCTGGCGTATCCGCTGCCGTTGTTCGCGCTGCTGTTCGCGCCGATCGCTCTGGGCCTGCACGAGCTTTATCACTGGTCGCACGCGGACGTGGTGGCGCACGATCCGCTGCTCGCGGGAAAGGCGCCTTATCTGAACGCGACGTTCTTCTTTGTCCGCGCGTTCGTCTATTTCGCCGTGTGGACGCTGATCCTTCGCTACTTCTATCGCCGCTCGGTCAGGCAGGACGATTCCGGCGACTTCGGCATCACGCGCCGCCTGCAGGTGGTGTCCGGCCCCGCGATCGTGTTCCTGGGCCTGACGATGAGCTTTGCCGCCCTCGACTGGATGATGACGCTGAATCCTCACTGGTATTCGACGATTTACGGCGTGTACTATTTCGCCGGCTGCCTCATCGGCGTTTTCGCGACGATGTCGATTCTCGTCGTCCGCTTGCGCACGAACGGCCCCCTGACGAGCGTCGTCACGCCCGAGCACATGCAGGATCTCGGCAAGCTGCTGTTCGCGTTCACCGTTTTTTGGGCATACATCGCGTTTTCGCAATTCATGCTGATGTGGTACGCGAACATCCCCGAGGAGACGGTGTGGTATCTGGCGCGCCTTGCGGGATCCTGGCGCGTGGTGACGATCGCGCTGATGGTGGGGCATTTCGGCCTGCCGTTCCTGATCTTGCTTAATCGCGACCTGAAGCGAAAAAACGCGACGCTCACCGTTCTGGCCGCGTGGATGTTGATCATGCACTTTGTCGATATCCATTGGCTCGTCATGCCGACGCACCACGCCTCGGGCTTTTCGCCGCACCTGCTCGACCTGACGACGTTGGTGGGCATCGGCGGATTGTATCTCGCGGGATTCGGATTCGCGCTTGGCCGGGCGCGCGTCGTGCCGGCGAAGGATCCCCGGCTCGCCGAGTCGCTTCGCTTCGAGAACGTGTAGGATACGATGAGCACCGAGAACGCGAATCCCGAAGAACCCCGGCATCCCGATTGGGATCAGCCGTGGAACGCGGCGGTCAACGTGAAACCGAGCATCAATTTCGCGAAGAAGCTCGTGCATCCGCATGTGGAGCGCGACGACGTGCCGCCCGCGGAAGACCACGTGAAGCTCGGCTACGAGCCCGATCCGCTTCCGTTCCATTTCCTTTTGATCGCCCTCGTCGTCATGGGCTTCATCGTCGGAGGTTCGGGCATCGCGATGGTGCTTTTGCACCACGCGACCGCGACGTACACGCTGAAGGCGAAGGAGGCGGCGCCGGTCTATCTGCTGACGCCCATGAATCCGGAAACGGCCCGCGAGGTGCTCGGAAGCTACCAGCGTTTCGACGATCGCGCCGGCCGCTATCGGATCCCCGTGGATGAGGCGATGCGGAGGCTGGCGGCGGACCCGTCGTTGATCGCGCCGATTCCGCTGACGAACGAGGAGATCGCCAAGCTCCCGCCGCCGTCGGCTGCGCCGACGCCCGCGGTAACGCCTGCCGGCGCGGACGCCGGGGCCGCGATTCCCGTTCCGGTTCCAGGCGCAACCGCCCCCGCCGAAGGGGAGAGCGCCGAATGACGCTCGCGCACGCGCGATT
>JAIOHV010000167.1 GCA_019912885.1 bacterium | reverse complement strand
GGGTTGATGTCCCACCGCGGCGGGCGCGACCGCGGGCGGCGCGGCGCCCTGGGCTTGCAGCTTGTCGGCGAGCGCCTGCGCCTGCTTGACGCGCCGCATATAGTGATTGTCCTCCTCCTCGGAGATCATTCCGCGCGATTGCAGATCGGCGAACGTCAGCCCGAAGAAGAGAAGGATGAACAGAATCGAGGCGAAAACGATGATCGTATTGAATCGGTCGTCGTACTTCAGGTGCATGAAGTACATCCCGACGACGGTCGCCTTGACGATCGCCACGACAAGCGCGGCGGCGAGGCCGACGGCGCCGAGGTTCAGATACGAGACGATGACGGTGACGATCGTCAGCCCAAGCAGGGCGAAATAGACGGTCAGATACGTCTTGAGCGGCGAGATGTGCGGATGGTGCGCGGGAATCGCGTGCGAATGGGCGGCGTGCGCGTCGTGCATGTTCGTATGGCTCCCTAACGCACCAGGTACAGCAACGGGAACAGGAAGATCCAGATCACGTCGACAAGGTGCCAGTAAAGGCCCACATTCTCAACCGGCGTGTAATATTTGCCGTGGAATTCGCCCTTTCGCGCCCGCAACCAGATCCAGGCGATCACGCCGATGCCGACGAGCACGTGGATGCCGTGCAGGCCGGTCAAGACGAAATAGATGCCGAAAAAGATTTGCGGCTGGCCGGCGATTTGCTCGTGCGAGCTGTAGAACTTGCCCGGCAGCAGGCCATGCTCGAACTTCGCCGAATATTCGAAATATTTGATCACCAGGAACGTGCACGCGAACAGCATCGTGAGGATGAGATTGCGCGAAAGTGCCTTGTTGTCGCTCATTTGCGCGGCGCGCACGCCAAGGGCCATCGTGAGGCTCGAGGTGATGAGGACGACGGTGTTCGTCGCGCCCATCGGCACCGAGAGGTGCTCGTGCGCCTGAAGGAAGGTGCCGGGATAAAAATAGCGGTACGCGGCGTAAGCGAGGAACAGGCCGGAGAAAAAGAGCAGCTCCTGGGCGAGAAACAGCCACATGCCGAGCTTGGCCGCCGATTCCTGCTGGTGCACCGTGTGGAAATGGTGCGCCAGGTACGACGGATGATCGTGCGTTTCGCCGTGCGCGGGCGGGTGGTCGGGATGCGTCGTTTCCATGAATTACACGTGTCCTTTGACTTCCTCGCTGTAGTCGATCTCCGGGAACTCGTACGGGCCGTGCGTGGCGACCGGCTGCGTCTCGAAGTTGTGTGTGATCGGCGGGGTGGCCGTCATCCATTCCATGCTCGTGCCGCCCCACGGATTTTGGGGCGATTTCCTGCCGCGCGCGAGCGAGTGGATGAACACGAACAGCGAGAGGAACAGGCCGATGCCGAGGATCATCGAGCCCCAGGTCGAGAGCTGATGCCACAACTGGAATTCGGGCAGATACGAGGCGTAGCGGCGCGGCATGCCGCGGCTGCCCATCACAAACTGCGAGAAAAACGTCAGGTTGAAGCCGATGAAGATGAGGATGCAGGCGATGTTCGCCGGCAACGCGGCGTAGAGCTTGCCCGTGATCTTCGGCCACCAGTGATGCAGGCCGCCGATGAACGCGATCAGCGCGCCGCCCATCATGACGTAGTGGAAATGCGCGACGACGAAATAGGTGTCGTGCAGGTGCACGTCGGTGGCCAGCGAGCCCAGGAAGATGCCCGTCAGGCCGCCGATGGAGAACAGGAACAGGAACGAGAGGGCGTAGAGCATCGGCGTCGTGAACTGGATGACCCCGCGATGCATCGTCGCCACCCACGAAAAGACCTTGATCGCCGTCGGCACCGCGACCGCAAACGTGAGGAATGAGAAGATCGTGCTGGCGAGCACCGACTGACCGGACACGAACATGTGGTGTCCCCACACCAGAAAGCCGATGAACGCGATCGCCACGGACGACAGCGCGATCGCCTTGTAGCCGAAGATGCCCTTTTTGGAGTGCGTCGCGATCAGTTCGCTGATGATGCCGAATCCCGGCACGATCATGATGTACACGGCCGGGTGCGAGTAGAACCAGAAAAAGTGCTGGAAGAGCACCGGGTCGCCGCCCATCGCCGGATCGAAGATGCCGATCTGCAGGACGCGCTCGACGATCAGAAGCAGCAGGGTGATCGCGAGGACCGGCGTCGCCATGATCTGGATGATCGCCGTCGCGTACGTCGCCCAGATGAATAGTGGCAGGCGAAACCAGGTCATGCCCGGCGCGCGCATCTTGTGAACGGTGACGATGAAGTTGAGGCCGGTCAGGATCGACGAGAAGCCCAGGATGAACGCGCCGGTGACCGCCGCGATGACGGCGGTGTGCGTTCGGGTGGAGTAGGGCGTGTAGAAGGTCCAGCCCGTGTCGAACGAGCCGGCGACAATCGCGTACAGAAGGAACAGGGCGCCGAAAACGTAGATGTAGTAGCTGAACAGGTTCAGCCGGGGGAACGCGACGTCCTTGGCGCCGAGCATGAGCGGCAGGACGAAATTGCCGAGCGACGCCGGGATCGACGGGATGATGACGAGGAACACCATGATCGCGCCGTGCAGCGTGAAGAGCTTGTTGTAGGTGTCGGCGCTGACGAGGTTGAGTCCGGGCGTGAACAGCTCCAGGCGGATCGTCAGCGCGAGCAGGCCGCCGACCATGAAAAAGGTCAGTACGGAGACGAGATACATGATCCCGATCCGCTTGTGGTCGAGCGTGAACAGCCAGGAAAGCGCGCCGCGATGCGAGGTGAGGTAATTGCCCTCGTGCGCGGCGCTCGCGCCCGGCGACAAGGGATGGGCGATCGTCTGGGCCATCAATGTTCTCCTGTCCCGGCCGCCGCCTCGGTCCCGGCCAGGGACTTCACGTACTCGATCAGCGCGTCCACCTCTTTATCCGCGAGCATGCCGCGGTAGGTGGGCATGACGGGCTGGTAGCCGGTCACGATCCGCGTCGCCGGGTCCATGATGGACTCGCGCAGGTAGTTGTCATCCGCCTTGACCGTCGATCCGTCCGCCAGCTGGACCTCGTGGCCGTAAACGCCCTTGAGCGAGGGACCGATCAGGCGCGTGCCGTCAACCGAATGGCAGGCGATGCAACCGCGCTTGGTGAAGATCGATTTGCCGATCTCGTGCATGGGCATGTCGCCGGCAAATTGCCCGCCGCCGGTCTGAATCCATTCCTGATACGCGGCCGCGTCAAGCACCTTCACCTTCGCGAGCATTTGCGCGTGCGAGGTGCCGCAATATTCCGTGCAGAAGATATTGTGCTCGCCGGGCTCGATCGCCTCGAACCAGAGGACCGTGTAGCGGTTCGGCAAGACGTCGCGCTTCACGCGGAAATCGGGCACGAAAAAGCTGTGAATCACGTCGTTGGACGACATCGTGAGCTTCACCGGGCGGCCGGCCGGCACGACGAGGTCCGGAGAATTGATGCCGTCGCGGGGATAGCTGAAGTTCCAGGACCATTGTTGCGCGGTGACGCGGATGTCGAGCGCGTCGTCCGGCGGGACCGAAAGATCCATGAATCCGAAAAAGCCCCACAGGAAGATCGCCACGAGCAGGAACGCGGGGACGACCGACCAGAGAAGCTCGAGCCCCAGATGTCCCTTGATCGGGCTCGACCGCTGCCCTTCACTCCGCTTGCGGTATTTGACGGCGAAAACGACCATCAGCGCCACGATCACGACGAAGAAAAAGACGGACAGGTAGTAGATGAAATAAAAGACGTTATCCACGCCCTCGGCGACGGTGGAGGCCCGCGGGGGCATCCAGAATCCGCCGGATTCCGCGCGGACGACGGCCTCCGTAAGGGCGCTTGCGATACGGCTCGTGATCACGTGAGGTTCTCCACGGGACGGCCGTGGCGCTCGCGCCGCCACAGCGCGGTCAGGATCACGGCCACGGCGACGGCGGTCAGGCCGCCCGAAAGGCGCATGATGCCAAGCGCCCAGGGGCCATAAGCCCCGGCCGTCGCATCGTAATGAAAGCAGCTCAGAATGAGCTTTTCGATCGGCGATCCCAGATGCCCGTCGGAGGTCTCCATCAGGGCGAATTTCAGGTCGCGTCCCGGATATTCGAGACCGTAGAGATAGCGCGTCACCTGGCCCTGGCCGTCGAGAAAGAAGATCGCGGCGGGGTGCGCGTATTGCCCCGTCTCCTCGACCTTCCGGTATTCAAATCCCACCGCGTTCGCAACCTGGTCGATGTTTTCGGTTTCGCCGATCAGGAAGTTCCAATCCGCGCCGGACTTGCCAAGCGATCCCAGGTACGTCTCGCGCTTTTCGCGGGCGAGGGTCGCGGTGTCCTCCGGGTTGATGCTGATCGTCACGAGGCTGAAATCGCGCCCGGGAACGAGCGGCATGCCCTTCATGCCGGTCACCAGCGCGTTGAGTTGCAACGTGCAGAGCATGGGGCATTCGTAATAGTTCAGCGTGAGCAAGGTCGGCTTGTCGTCCGGCACGAAATCTCGAAGCGGACGGCGCGCGCCCGCGTGATCGGTGAACGCGAGATCGAGATTCACATGCGCGCCCAGGTGCTCGCTGATCGTCACGCCCTCGAGCTGTTGCGGAATCGTCTCCGCGGCGTCGGCCGGCGGTACGGCGGTC
>JAIOHV010000166.1 GCA_019912885.1 bacterium | reverse complement strand
GCGCGGTCGGCACCGCATTCGCGATGTCAGGGCCGCAAACGCAGGCCCCCGCTCCGAGCGGGGCCGGAGTGCGCGGTCGGCACCGCGTTCGCGATGTCAGGGCCGCAAACGCAGGCCCCCGCTCCGGGCGGGGCCGGAGTGCGCGGTCGGCACCGCGTTCGCGATGTCAGGGCCGCAAACGCAGGCCCCCGCTCCGGGCGGGGCCGGAGTGCGCGGTCGGCACCGCATTCGCGATGTCAGGGCCGCAAACGCAGGCCCCCGCTCCGAGCGGGGCCGGAGTGCGCGGTCGGCACCGCGTTCGCGATGTCAGGGCCGCAAACGCAGGCCCCCGCTCCGAGCGGGGCCGGAGTGCGCGGTCGGCACCGCCCCGGGCAAAGTCGCGTTCGCCTTGTCGCGTTGCCAACCGCGCACTCCGCTTCGCTTCCTTCGCTTCGCTCAGGACTTGCGGCCCTGACATCTTGCCGCCCTGGCATCTTGTGGCAATGACATCGCATTTGAAGACACGCCCGAATGCCGGCGCGGGATCACCCGCTCCCTGACGGTCGCGGCTCCGACATCAGGAAGACGCGTGGGGTCGCGATTCCAATTCCCTTTGTGCCGTTTGTGCCTTCGTGTTGAATTGCGATTCCGCGATTCCGACATTCCGACATTCCGACATTCCATTCCCAATTCCGCATTCGCAATTCCCCATTCCCCCCTGTGTCCTCCGTGTCTTCTCCGTGCGCTCCGTGTACCGTCGAAATGCCATGGGATGACGACCTGGCCGCCTTGCGATCGCGCCGATTTTCGCCCATTTTCGTGGGGTAGATTTCCAATTCCTTTTGCGTAATATACGCGCACGCCAACGGGGGGTCCGGCGGCGGCGATGGATCCGCAATCGAAAAAGCTTCTGAGGGAAGCGGGCGGGATCTCCGCTGTCGGTCTCGAGATGGGGATCTCGGTGGCGATCGGCTTTCTCGGCGGCCGCTGGCTCGACGGGAAATTCGGTACCGCACCAACGCTTCAAATCCTCGGAATATTTTTCGGCCTCGGCGCCGCCTTCATGGCGGTTCTCAAGGTCTACAAGAAGGCCAGGCGCCTCGGCAGCCCCGAGCCCGGCAAGACTTCCGAAAAGGCGGGAGACGACAGGCCACGATGACGCCCCGAAACGCCCATCTCGACGCGATCGAAAAGCGCATGATCGTCGCGTACGTGCTTTTGGCCGCCCTGGCCGTCTTCGCCTTCGGCGCGCGGGGCTTTGCCTCGGTGCTCGCCGGCGGCCTGTTCGCCCACGCGAACTTCCGCCTGCTGCGTATCCTCATCGGCCGCGCCCTGCTTGATCCGAACCATCCGAAACCCGGCGTGCTCGCGCTTCTTCCCGTCAAGCTTCTGGCCATCGGCGCCGCGCTTTTGCTCATCGTCCGTTCCGGCTGGGTGGACATGCCCGCGTTCGCTGTCGGGGTCGGCAGTCTGATCGTCGCGATCCTCTCCGCGATCGTCGTCCCCGGCGAAAAGCCCGGCGAAGCCGGCGCGCCCGGCAACGCCGTCGCCGGGGACCACGCCGTCGCCGGAGGCGCCAAATGAACCCGCGTATTTCCCGGCCGATCCTCGCCGCGTCCGCGCTTTTCGGCGCGACGCTTGCCGCCACGCCCGCGTACGCCGAGGGCGGCGGCCTGCACACCTGGAGCGTCATCCCGCCGATCAACGCCGCGCTGCAAAAGGCGCTCGGGGTTCACGAGGATCTGACGCACATCATCATGTTCACGTTCGTCGCGCTCATCCTCGCGGTGAGCGGCGCGATCGTCGGCGGCAAGTACAAAAAGAAGCTCGAAACCGGCGACATCGCCCCGGAGCCGCGCTTTTCCTTCGCGAACTTTATCGAGACGATCATCTCCGTCGTGCAGGGCCTGCTCGAGGAGATCGTCGGGCACCACGGCCGCAAGCACCTGACGCTCGCGGCGACGCTGACCCTCGTCATCCTTTTCAACAATCTCGCCGGCCTCATCCCCGGACTTGGCCTGGCGACCTCGAACATCAATGTCACGCTCGGCCTCGCGCTCGTGATCTTCTTCGCGTACCACGCGTTCGGCATCAAGGCGCACGGCGTCGGTGCGTATCTTGCGCACTTCATGGGGCCGCTGAAGGGCCCGCTGAAATACGCGATGGCGCCGATCATGATCCCCATTGAGCTCATCAGCCATGTCGCCCGGCCGATGTCGCTCTCGCTTCGTCTGTTCGGAAACATGATGGGCGATCACACGATCCTCGGCGTTTTCATGGTCGGGATCGGAATCGGCTTCCCCGTGCTCTACCCGCTGCCGTTCCTGGCGCTCGGCACGCTCGTATCCATTGTCCAGACGCTCGTGTTCCTTCTGCTTTCGCTCGTGTACATCGCACTGGCGACGGCCGAGGAGCACTAGGCCGAAGGACGAAAAGCTTTCGACCCCATCCCGAGGAGGATTCGCCGTTATGAACAAGAGAGTCGTCGCCGTCCTGGTCCTGGTTTTTGTCATCGGCATCGCGAGCGCCGCTTTCGCCCAGGAAGCCGGTCTCGATAACGAGGCCAAGAAATTCGTCGCGCTGGCCGCCGGCCTGTGCATCGCCATCGCCGCGTTCGGCGGAGCGCTCGGCCAGGGCCGCGCGGCCACCGCGGCGCTCGAAGGCATCGCCCGCAACCCCTCGGCGTATCAGCAGCTCTTCACGCCGATGATCCTTAGCCTCGCCCTCATCGAGTCGCTCGTCATCTACGCGCTCGTCATTTCGTTCCTGCTCGTCTTCAAGGTCTGAGCGCAAACAAGACTCCGCGACCGATCGCGGGAGGACCGCCGCCGGCGGTCCTCCCGCGTTTTTGCGTTCGACAGGACTTATGAGACCTATAGGTCCTATGGGTCCCATAAGTCCTATGATGGGTCCAACACGCGCCCGGCAACGCGACGCTGAAATATGACCGAACGATCGAACGCCGCCGCCGACTTCCGAGGGCTGCTGCCCGAAGCGGGAGAGGTGCGTCGATCGGTCGTGGACACGCGCGAGGATCTGGCTGTTTCCGGCCTCGCCGGAGCGTCGCTTTCGATCGCGCTTGCCGAGATTCTCCTCGCGCACCCCGGCGCGGCCCTTGTCGTGACGGCGGACGGCGCCGCCGCCCGCCGCGTCGCCGACGACCTGCGTTTCCTCTTTGAACGCACCGGCCACGACGAGCGCGTCCGCGTTTATCCGCCCTACGACATCGCGCCGTACGAGTCGCTCTCGCCCCACGGGTCCATCATCGCGGCGCGCATGGCCGCCCTCGCGGAACTCGCCGTGCCGCGTTCGCGCGCCATTGTCGTCGCCGCCGCGGGCGCGTTGCTCAAACGCACGCTGCCGCGCGAGCGCCTGTCCGCCACGAGCCTGCGATTGAAGGTCGGCGACGAGGTCGACCGCGATCTTGTCGTGCTTTCGCTCGACGAATGCGGCTATCGCCGCGCGCCGCTCGTGGAGGACATCGGCGAGTTCGCCGTGCGCGGCGGCGTGGTCGACTTCTGGAGCCCCCTTTCCGACGACCCGCTGCGCATCGAGCTTTCCGGGGACGAGATCCGCTCCATCCGCGCGTTCCACCCCGGAAACCAGACGACGCGAAGGCACCTCGACCGGGCGCGCGTTTTCCCCTGCCGCGAGATGACGATGGGCAAGGACGCCGCCGCCCGGCTCGCCGCACGGGCCAAAACGCTCGCCGACGAACAGAACGTCGATCGCCGCGTGCGCGACCGCCTCGTCGAGGAGGTCGAGGAGGGCATTTCCGCTCCCGGCATCGAGTTCCTCCTGCCGCTTTTCCACGAGCGCCTGGACGCCGTCACCGATTTCCTTCCCGGCGACGCGCTCGCGATCGCCGTCGAGCCGGAGCTCGTCGATGCGATGCTCGAGATCGAGCACGATCTCCACAAGCGCCGGTTCGAGGACGCCCGCGAGGCCGGCAAGCTCGTCGTGCCGCCGGACGAACTGTACCTGTCGCCCGACGAATTCGACGAAGCGCAAAACCGTTTTCGCCGCGTCGCGCTCGGCGCCGCCGCGCCGCTACCCAAGGGCCGCGGCGTCAAGCTCGCCTTCGAGACGCACTCGCTCGCCGGGCTGCGCGACGAGATCCTCGCCCACGCGCGCGAGGAGCACCCCCTCGCGCCGCTGACGACGCGCCTCAAAAGGTGGCTGGCCGACGACTGGCGCGTCGCGATCGCCGCGCGGGCGCCGTCGGGCGTGGACCGGCTGCGCCGCCTGCTGGAGGGTTACGGCTTTTCGCTGGCGATCGGCGAGGACGTCACCGCGCCCTCCGTCCTTTCGCGTCCCGCGTCCGTGCGCGTGCCGATCGTCGTCGGCCCGCTATCCCACGGGGCCGTCGTGCCCGCGTGGCGCACCGCGATCGTCACGGAAGAGGAGATTTTCGGCCCGCGCAAGCACGCGGAGGCGTATCGCGGCAAGCGCGGCGAGCCGGTCGCGGATTTCGCGGACCTGGCCCCCGGCGACGCCATCGTGCACGCCAAACACGGCGTCGGCATCTTCAAGGGCCTGTCCAGCCTTCGCGTCGGCGGCGCGGACACCGAATATCTGAATCTCGAATATGCCGGCGGCGACAAGCTCTACCTGCCCGTCGATCGCCTGTCGCAGGTTCATCGCTATGTCGGCGCGGGCGGCCTGCCCATCGTCGATCGCCTCGGCGGCGCCACCTGGGAAAAAGCGCTCGAAAAGGCGCGCGTCGCCGCCCGGCGCATGGCCCGCGATCTGCTCGCCCTCTACGCAAAGCGGCACGCCGAGCCGGGATTCGCGTTTGCGCCCGGCGGCGAGGCGTTCGAGGAGTTCGAAGGCACCTTTCCGTTCGACGAGACGCCCGACCAGCTCACCGTCATCGCCGAAACGCTCGACGACATGGCGGCGGGAAGGCCGATGGATCGCCTGGTCTGCGGCGACGTCGGATTCGGCAAGACGGAGGTCGCCATGCGCGCCGCCTTCCTCGCGGTGCAAAACAAGAAGCAGGTCGCCGTCCTCGTGCCCACGACGACGCTCGCCTTCCAGCACGGGCGCACCTTCGCGCGGCGCATGTCGCCGTTCGGCGTCAACGTCGCGGTGCTCTCGCGCTTTGTGTCGAGCCACGACCGCAAGAAGGTGCGCGACGAGCTGGCCGCCGGGCTCGTGGACGTCGTCATCGGAACGCACCAGCTTTTGTCCGCGCGCATCCGGTTTGCCGACCTCGGCCTTTTGATCGTGGACGAGGAGCAGAACTTCGGCGTCGCGCAAAAAGAGCGCATCAAGAAGCTGCGCGAGATCGTGGACGTCCTGACCCTGACCGCGACGCCGATTCCCCGCACGCTGCACATGAGCCTCGTGGGCATCCGCGACCTGTCCGTCATCAACACGCCGCCGGAAGACCGCCTGTCGGTGCGCACCTTCGTCACGCGCTGGGACGACGACATCATCCGTGAGGCGATCGGCCGCGAGCTGACCCGCGGCGGCCAGGTGTTCGTGATCCACAATCGCGTGCAGTCGATCGACGGCATCGCCGACCGCGTCCGCCGCCTCGTGCCGCACGCCCGCGTGCGCGTCGGCCACGGCCAGATGGCCGGCGAGGAGATCGAGGAGCTTCTGATCGATTTTGCCGAGCGGCGGTTCGACATCCTCGTCGCCACGACCATCGTCGGCTCCGGCCTCGATTTCCCCCAGGCCAACACCATGATCATCAACCGCGCCGACATGCTCGGCCTTTCGCAGCTCTACCAGCTTCGCGGGCGCGTCGGGCGCAGCAAGGTCCGCGCGTATTGCTACCTCATCGTCCCGCGCGAGGGGCGCGTCACGGAGGATGCCGTCAAGCGCATCAGCGCGATCAAGACGTTTTCCGAGCTCGGCTCCGGCTACAAGATCGCGGCGAAGGACCTGGAGATTCGAGGCGCGGGCAACCTGCTTGGCGCCGAGCAGTCCGGCCACATCGCCCTGGTCGGCTACGAACTCTACCGCGAACTGCTCGACGAGGAAGTCGCGCGGCTCAAGGGCGAGCCCTTCGAGCGGCCGATCGACACGGAGGTCAATATCCCCGTGCCCGCCCTCTTGCCCGACGCCTACGTGCCCGACGAGCACCTGCGCCTGTCGCTCTACAAGCGTATCTCCGACGCGGCGGCGGATGACGAGCTGGAGAGGCTGCGCGACGAGATCGTGGACCGCTTCGGCCCGCCGCCGCCGGAGGTTGAACGTCTGTTCGCGATCGTGGGTCTACGCCTCGTGGGACGAAGCCTGGGGGTGAAACAGATCGACTACAGCCGCGACGCGATCGTGTACACGTTCGACGAACGCACGCCCATCGCCGCGAGCGCGCTCGTGTCGATCGTGGCCGCGAAGCCGGCCGTGTATCGCCTGCTTCCCGACGGAAAACTGCTCGAAAAGGTACCCGGCAAGTCCGGGGACGCGATCGTCGCGGCCGTCCGGGATGGGTTGAACGCCCTTGAGAATTGTGTTACCAACCGCCAGCCTTTCCCAAGGCCGGATTCCAACGCGAACTGACCAATACGGTATTTCGAGGGGGTACCAACCTTTATGAAGACCTATCGCCATTCGTTACGCGCCATTTTGGCGATCTTCGCGACGCTCGCGTTTTTCGCCTGCGATTCGCAATCGACGACCTCGACCGGCGGCGGCGCCGCGGCGCCCGCCCGCAACAAGTCGGGCACGCAGCTCGCCAAGGTCGGCGGCGAGACGATCACGCTCGAGGAGTTCAACGGCAAGCTCGAGCGCATCCCGCCCTTTTACAAGAAGCGCCTCGCGACCAAGAAGGGCAAGATGGAATATCTCGATCGCCTCGTGACCGAGGAGCTTTTCTACCAGGAAGCCCTGTCGCGCGGGTTCGAGAAGGACGAAGAGGTGCAGGAGCAGCTCGAATCCATCCGCAAGTCCATCCTCGCCGGCAAGATCAAAAAAGAGATGATGGAGACCAAATCGGACGTCACCGACGAAGAAGGCAAGGCCTACTACGACGCGCATCCGGAGGAGTTCGAAACGCCCGAAACCGTCACCGTGCGCCATATCCTCGTGCGCACGCGCCAGGGCGATTCCGAGGATCAGAAAAAGGCCGCCGCGGACAAGGCGAAAAAGGCCTACGACGAGATCAAGGGCGGGCTTTCCTTTGACAAGGCCGTCGAAAAGTACTCCGACGACAAGGGTAGCGCCCGCAAGGGCGGGCTGCTTCCGCCGATTCGCAAGGGCTTAAAGTCCAAGGAGTTCGACGATGTCGCGTTCGCGATGACCGAGAAGGACGACGTCAGCACGCCCTTTGAGGATCGCCGCGGCTGGAATATCGTCCAGTTCGTCGAAAAGACCCCCGCCGAACCCAAGGAATACGAAAAGGTTGAAGCGCAGATCAAGCGCAAGCTCGCGCAGGAAAAGCAGCAGAAGGCGATGGAAAACTTCACCGCGGAGTTGCGCACGAAGTACCCCGTCGACATCAAGGACGATCTCCTGGTCGATGAAGAGGTCAGCGACGAGCCCGAAATGCCCGGCCTCCCGATGATGCCCGGCGGCCACCCCGGCGCGGCCGGCACCAGCGGCGAGGGCGACGAGTAATAGAAACGCCCGGCACGACATCCTCGCAACGGCGGCCCCATCGGGCCGCCGTTGCCGTTTGCACCCGGCAATGGACAACATGGACATTATGGACACAATGGACCGCGCAAACGCACGCCATTCGACTTCAACCATGTCCGCTCCTTCCATGAAACCTGCTTCGAAAAACGACCTTCGCGCCCTTTGCGTCTTCGCGGTGAAAACCTGCGTGCTCGCCCTCGCGCTGTCCGCCTGCGGCACGCCGCCGCCGCCGGCCTTTCCCGAAGGCGTGCTCGCGCTCGTCAACGGCGAGGCGATCACCGAGGACGAATTTTTTGATGCGTTTCGCGAGGCGCGCGCCGGCAACGCCGAGGTCATCCCCGATGACGTCATGACGCGCCTGCAACTCAAGACGCTCTTCCTCGCCGAGCTTGTCGAAGGCCGCCTCGTCGCGCAGCAGGCCGGCGCTCACAAGATCGCCGTCGAGCCCGCCGAGATCGACGCGCGCGTCGCGAAGCTCGCGGAGGGTTATCCCGCGGACGAATTCGACCGCCTGATCGCCGCGCGCCAGATCGATCGCGACGACCTGCGCCGGCGCGCCGCGCGCCAGCTTCTCGTCGAAAAGATCACCGACAGCCTCGTGCTGCCGCGCGTTGCGGTCGTGCCCGCCGAGATCGAGGCCGAATATCAGCTTCGCGCCGACCGCTACCGCGAGCCCGAGCGCGTGCGCGCCGCCCAGATTCTCGTCGCCGGCGAGGCCGAGGCCGAAAAGCTCGTCGTCGAACTGTACGGCGGCGCGGATTTCGCCGCGCTCGCCCGGCAGCATTCCATCGCGCCAGAGGCCGCGCGCGGCGGCGACCTCGGCTGGTTCGCGCGCCACGAGATGCCCCCGGAAATCGCCAAAACCGCCTTCGAAATGGCCATCGGCCAGACCTCCGGCGTCGTCCGTACGAGCTACGGCGCGCACGTCATCCGCGTGCTCGACCGTCGCGCCGAGGGCGTCGTCCCGCTCGACAAGGTGCGCGACGAGATCCGCGCGGACATCCGCCGGCGCAAGGCCGCCGCGCTCTACGATGCGTGGGTCGACAAGGTCCGCGCCGAGTCCGACATCCGCTACAACCAGGAACGCCTCGTCGCGCTGCCGCTTCAGGCGCAACCGGCAACCGGCGACGCGCTTCCGGCGACCGGAGAAACGCTGTGAGCGCGCGGCCTGGGCGCGGTCAAGGGGGCGTCGATTGTCCATGTCCATCCAGTCCATCTTGTCCATAATGTCCATCGCCCCTCCGGCCGATCGCCCGAATCATCGCGAAAGGACCACCTCATGACCTCGCCTCTTCAAAACCTCACCCCGGCGCCGGTCTGGCGCATCTTTGAAGACCTCACCCGCATCCCGCGTCCGAGCAAGCACGAGGAACGCGTGCTCGCGCACCTGAAGGCGGTCGCCGGCAAGGCCGGCCTTGCCGTCACGCAGGACAAAACCGGCAACCTCATCGTCCGCGTGCCCGCCTCGCCCGGCTGCGAAAACGCGCCGGCGGTCGTGCTCCAGGCGCACGTGGACATGGTCTGCGAAAAGAACGCGGACGTGGATTTCGATTTCGACAAGGACGCCATCCGCTTGCGCCGCGACGGCGACTGGATCAAGGCCACCGGCACGACGCTCGGCGCGGACAACGGCATCGGCGTCGCCGCCGCGATGGCCGTCGCGCTCGCCGGCGACGTGCGTCACGGGCCGCTCGAGGTGCTTTTGACCGTGGACGAGGAAACCGGCCTCACCGGCGCGGCGAACCTCGATCCCGACATCGTCACCGGCCGCATCCTCATCAACCTGGATTCCGAGGAGACGAACATCCTTTACATCGGCTGCGCGGGCGGCGGCGGCGTGAAAACCGCGATCCCCGCGCCGCTCGTCGACGCGCCCGGCGGCGCGGCGGGTTATCGCCTGCGTATCTCGGGGCTGAGGGGCGGGCACTCCGGCTGCGATATCCACGAAAACCGCGGCAACGCCGTGCGCCTTCTCGCCCGCGCCATCAAGGCGCTCGACCCTCTGGGCGCGCGCCTTGCCGATTTCCACTCCGGCGACAAGCACAACGCCATCCCGCGCGAGGGCGTCGCCGTGCTGGCGCTGGACGCCGACATCGAGGACAAGGCTCGCGCCGTCGTGGGCGCGTGCCTCGCCGCGTTTCGCGCCGAGCATCCGGAGGAGAAAAATCTCGCCCTTGCCCTTCAGCCGACCGAACGCCCCAACGGCGTGCTCGCGCCCGACGCGCAGGCCGCCGCCGTCAACGCGCTCATCGCATTTCCCAACGGCGTGCTCGCCATGAGCCGCGAATTGCCCGGGCTCGTGGAGACATCCAACAGCCTCGCCGCCGCGCGCCTTGCCGGCGGAGAGATCGTCGCGCACAACAGCCCGCGATCCTCAAACGACGCCGCGCTCGCCGAGGCGATCGCGCGCATTTGCGCCGTCGGCGAACTGGCCGGTGCGAAAAACGACGTGCAGGACGCCTACCCCGGCTGGCAGCCGCGCGCCGATGCGCCGATCGTGCGCCTTGTCGAAAACGCGCACGAAGCCCTGTTCGGCAACGCCCCCAGGATCACCGCCATTCACGCCGGCCTCGAGTGCGGCATCATCGGCAAGAATTTCCCGGAGATGGACATGGTCTCGTTCGGGCCGGACATCGTCCATCCGCACTCGCCGGATGAGGCCGTGAACATCGCAAGCGTCGAAAAATTCTGGCGCCTGCTCGTCGATGTCCTCGAACGCGTCGGCAAGGGAGAGTACGCGAGCCATGCGGGCTGAGAATTTTACCGCGAAGGCGCGAAGGGAACGCAAAGAACGCAAAGGAAAAACCGAATGGACTTTGCGTCCTTCGCGATGGCTTGGCGCCTTCGCGTTCTTCTTCGCCATCCTCCTCGCATCGATGCCCTCACTCTCCGCGGACACGCCGCCGGACGCCAATGCGCTTCTTTCCGCCGCCCTCAACCTGCCGCCGGGCACGACGCTCGTGGCGCCCGTCGCGGTGACGCACTACCGAAAGGACGCGAGGACGCGCACCGCGCGTCTCGTGTACGAGCGCCGCGCCGATCCGGGCGCCGACCGCTTGCGCGTCACCGTTTCCGAGCCGGAAGACGCCGCCGGCCGCGCGTATATCTCGCTCGTGCCGACCGGCGACGGACCCGCGGTGGGCGTCGGCACGCCCGACGAGCCCATGATCAGCATCGGATCGACGGTGCGCGTCGTCCGTCCGCCGCAAAGCGGCATCGGCATCACGAGCACGCCGGTCGCGGGCGCGGTGCGCCGCTACCTTCTCGTCCCGGGACGCGGCTCGCCAAAGACGATCGTCGGCCGGCAGGCCTCGCGCGAAATCCTCGACACGCACATCGCGATCCAGGATCTGGACCGCCGCTACACCGAATTCCCCGTGGTGCGCGTCATCGGCCGGCCGACAATCGACGGCAGGTCGACGATCCTCATCGAGGCGACGCCCGACCCCGGCTCCGGCCGCAAGGGCGCGATGCGCTACTGGGTTCAAAACGACGCGCCCGTGCTTGTCCGCGTGCAATCGCTCGACAAAAAATCGCGCGTCGAAAAAGAGATCCGCTACGGCAACGTCGTCGCCGGCGAACACCCGCCATTCGCCACGAAATGGGAAATCCTGCTCCCGGATCGCGGCACGCGAACCGTGCTCAATTTCGAAAACCCGCGATTCGGCGCCGATGTGCCCGAATCGAAATTCAACGTCGGAGCGGTGCCGCCGAAATGAAATTGCGAATTGGGAATTGGGAATTGGGAATACGGAACGAAACGCTAAACGCGCGGGCTCGTCATCCTGAGCGGAGCGGTTGTCATCCTGAGCGGAGCGGTTGTCATCCTGAGCGGAGCGGTTGTCATCCTGAGCGGAGCGGTTGTCATCCTGAGCGGAGCGGTTGTCATCCTGAGCGGAGCGGTTGTCATCCTGA
>JAIOHV010000165.1 GCA_019912885.1 bacterium | reverse complement strand
CGCCGGCGAGGACGCGACGGCCGCCGTCGTTCGCGCGGAGCGCGCGTGCGCCGCCAACCCGGCCGTCGCGGCGTGGGCGCGGGTGTTCATCGGTACGGGAGAACGATAAGCGTAGGACGCGCGTACCGGCGCGCCAGGATCGCGATCCTGCGATTCCATTCCACATTCCGCATTCCGCATTCCGCATTGGCGATTCGCGCCCCTTGGCGGACGCGCGTTTCGCCCGTATCGTCGTCGGCTGAATCAAATGGCGGCGCGCATGGATCTTTCGATCGTCATTCCGATGCACAACGAGCAGGCGAATATCGACGAGCTTGCGCGCTCGCTGGCGCGGCTTCGCGATCGGCTCGACGTAAAATACGAGATCGTCGTGGTGGACGATGCGAGCGACGACGCCACGCCCGCGATGCTCGCCGCATGGGCCGCGCGCGACGAGCGGGTACGCGTGGTGCGTCTTGCGAAAAACGGCGGCATGGGCGCCGCGCTGATCGAGGGCACGCGCGCCGCGCGGGCGCCGCATGTCGTATGGTCGATGGCCGATCTCTCCGACCGCGTCGACGACATCCCGCGCCTATTCGCCAAATTGCGCGATGGATATGACCTCGTCATCGCCTCGCGCGCGATGCCCGGCGGATCCTACGGCGACCTCGGCCGCGGGAAATCCGCCCTTTCCCACGCCTATTCGTTCGTGACGCGCCTGTTATTCGGCATCCCCGCGCACGACATCACCAACGCGTTTCGCGGCGTGCGCCGCGAGCTGATCGACCGCGTGCGTCTTGTGAGCCGCGATTTCGCGATCTCGCCCGAACTCGCGATCCGGGCGCGGCAGGCGGGCGCGCGCATCGCCGAGATCCCGACAACCTACCGATATCGCACGCGGGGCGACAGCCACTTCCGCATCCCGCGCATGGGTTATCGCTACGCGCTGCTCTGGCGGCTCGCCGGGCAGGCGGGTTCCTTCGATGCGCCACGCACCCGCTCCCTCACGGTCGCGGCTCCGACGACGCACGACACGCTCCGGTAACGCCTGCGAACAGTCGCGGCTCCGACGACGCACGACCCGCCGAGGTAGCGCCCGCGCGGCGAATTGACGCTTGAGGGCATTGCCGATCTAATCGATTTTCCGAGGATCGACGCATGGCCCGCGCGCTGAAAATCCTGCTGCTTGGCCCGCCCTGGGGTGAGGTGTACGGCAACTTCCGTTCGATCACCCGTTCGCTGAACCTCAACCCGCCGCTAAACCTCGCCTACCTGGCCGGAACGCTCGCGCGCGATGGGCATGACGTGTTGCTGCACGATCTCGAATTCGCGCCGCGGCGCCTTGCGCATCTGCACTCCCATGTCGATGCGTACGCGCCGGACATCGCGGGGATCACGATCACCTCGCCGATGGTGCCGGTCATTCGCCGAATCTCGGCGGCGCTGCGCCGCCTGGGCGTGCCGCTTGTCGCCGGCGGCCCGCACGTAACGCTTGTCGGCCGCGACATTTTCCGCGACCTGCCCGATGTCGATTACGCGTTTACCGGCGAGGCGGAGGAGTCCTTCGCGCGATTCGCCCTGGCATGGGGTTCCGGCGAGCGCGCGGCGCGCATCGAAGGGCTGATGTTGCGGGATCGCGACGAGCCGTCTGGCGCGCCGCCGCTTGTCGCCGACCTGGACGCCCTGCCCGAGCCGCATTACCCCGGCATCGACTTTCAAAACTATCCCTGGAGCGTTAAGGGACGCCGCCGCGTGCCCACGCGCACGATGCTCACAAGCCGCGGCTGCCCGTTCCAGTGCGTGTTCTGCGCGATCGAAAACCTCACCGGCCGGCGCGTGCGTTACCGGTCTATCGACCGCGTCGTCGCCGAGATGGAGCGCGCCGTCCGCGAGACGCCCGCGCGGCATTTCGTGTTCGTGGACGATTTCCTGACGCTGCGCCGCGAGCGCATCATGGAGCTGTCGGAAAAGCTTGCCGCGAAAAAGCTGCCGCTCACGTGGGAAGGCGACACGCGCGCCGACTCCGTGGACGAGGAATTGCTGCGCGCGATGGCGCGCGCCGGATGCACGCGCGTGAATTTCGGCATCGAAAGCGGCGACGTGCAGGTGTTAAAAACGATCAAGAAGAAGCTCACCCTCTCACGCGTCGTCGAGGCGACGCGGTGGGCGAAGGCCGCCGGCATGGATACGCGCGGCACCGCGATGATCGGCAACCCCGGCGACACGCGCGCGACGATCGACAAGACGATCCGTTTCCTGCGCGATCTGCCGCACCTGGACCAGCCGTACCTGTCGATCGCGCAGCCGTACCCCGGCACGGAGTTGCGCCGCATGGCGCTCGCGGGCGAATCGAACCTGCGCATCGTCGGCGGCGGTCTCGACGACATGCGCCGGTACGGATCGTCGGTCATGCAGGTCGGCGACATCGGCCCCGCTCAGATGGTGCGCTTGCAGCGCCGCGCGATCTTCCGCATGTACGCGACGCCGCGCCGTGTCTTTTACAACCTTTTCCGCGCGGACCCGCGCGACACCATCGGCATGGCGCTCGCATTGTTGCTGGCCGTCGCGCGTCCCGTCCGCCGGCAGCCCGCCGTGAGCGCGCCATTCGCGGTATGATTCCGGCGGGGCCGCGCGACGGCGCCTCGCTTTCCGGGCCGCCAGGCTCCGAGGCGCCGATCCGGCCGGCCGTTCATTCGATGGCGCGGCTTCGCGGCCTCGATCACGCGCTCGCGCTGGCCTTCGGCGTCGGCGTATACGTCGCACACTGGCTCGCCGAGTTCGGAAACCATGTCGTGCGGCGGCATCCCGCGGCCATCCCCCTGATCGCTGCCGCGATCGTGGCGCTGCTTATGGCCCGCGACGCCGCGGCGCGCCGCCGCCCGCGGCTGTTGCGTGTCGCAAGCGCTTTTTACTACCTCCCGCTCGCCGCCTACGGCGCGTTTCTGGCCTGGTCGCTCTCCGGCGCGGACGCCTGGCTGGTGCCCGCCGTGGCCGCCGTCGGAGCGGTATCGTTCTTCTTGCTGCGATCCGGCCGCTACGTAATCTTTCTCGCCGTGCACGCCGCCGCGCTTGCTCCGCTCGTATGGATTTTGATGCGCCATACGCCCGAGCCCCTCCCGATCGGCGCTCTGTATATCGCGATGCTGCTTTTCTATGGGCTGCTTTCGCGGCGCGAAAAGGCGCTTGGCGCAATCGCGCCCGTCGCGCTGGCCTTTTACGCCGGCGCCACGTTGTTGTACGGAACGATCTATCTGCGTTATCAGGGGATCTATCCGGAGCTCGCGCCTCGCGTCATCGCGCAGCCCGGCGTGCGTCTCATCCATGGGTACGACGGCGAGGCGTTCGAGGCCGTCGGGCATCACCACATGTTCGGCGCGCGTGCCGGCGACGCATTGCTGCTTGGCCCGCACGATCCGAACGAGTCGTTCATGCTGCTTTCGCCGCCGTGGTCCGCGCCGGGCATGCAGGAGATCGGAATCGGCACGCGCGCAAGCGACATGGCGGCGTTTGACCCGGCGCGCCCGGATACGATTTTGGCGGCGAGCCGCGGCCGCGTTTTCCGGATCGGCATCGAACCGTTCGGCATCCTCGAAGAGACGGCCGTCGAGGCCGGCCTATTGAACATGCTGCGTGTCGATCCGGACCGGCGCGAGCTGTTCGCCTCGCAGGACTGCGGGGATCGCATCGTGCGCCTCTCGCTCGATGACCCCGCGGACGTGGCCTATTCGCCGGACGTCGGAGCCGCGTCGTGCACGGTGGACGTCGTGCTCGATCCGGTCCGTTCGGCGTTCGTCGCCGGCGTGATGAGCCCGTTCGGTTACAAACTTCTCGTGGGCGACATGGAAACGATGCGGTGGCGAACGAGCGCCCGGCTCCCGTTCGTGTATGCGTTTTTCCTGGAGATCGATCCGAAGGCGCGGCGTCTCTGGGTCGCGGCGTTTTTCAACGGCGATCTCGTGGAGGTGGACGCCGATACGCTGGAGGAAGTGTCGCGCCACCGGCTTGGCGACGGCATCCGCAATCCAACCTTCGATCCGAAACGCCGGCTCCTGTATCTGTCCGACTACTTTCGCGGCGACATCATCGTCTGGGACGTGGATCGCCATGTCGTGCGGCAGCGCATCTTCGTCGGACCGATCGCCCGCTATCTTCAACCGGACATCACCGGCGACCGGCTTGTGGTTCGCACCTCGGCGGGCACTTTTGAGATCGATCTGAATCGCGCGCTCAGGCCCGCCGGGTCGGGCGGGTAGCCGCGCGGCGCGTGCGCGCTAGCCGACGTCTTCGGTGGGGCGAAGCGGCACCGGCGCCGACGCTCCGATTCGCCCGGTGAAACGGAAGGAAATGACCTTGCGCGCGATCTCCCGGATGGTGGCGCCGACCATGCGGAAGGGGCGCGGATGCGTCCGGAGAATGCGCAGGATGCGCGTCGGCGAGACGTAGAAACGCAGGTACGCGCGCCGGTGCACGCGCAGGATGTCCTCGATCGACGCGTCGGAAACGTTGCCGAACTGGCTGTCGTAGAACATCCAGTCCGGGTTGGAATCAAGCATGGCCTTTTGCGGCGCGGAAAGCTGTTCGTACATTTCCGTGCCCTTGAACGGTTTGACGCGGTAAAAAAACGCGCCGCCGAGCCGGGATTTCACGGCGAAGTTGACGGTGTGCTCCATGTCCTCGGCCGTTTCGCCCGGAAAACCGAGCATGAAAAAGCCGAGGCAAAAGATTCCGCGCGCGCTGCACTTGGCAAGGTTCGCCCGGGCGGCCTCGAGGTCGAGGCGCTTTCGCATGGTCTTCTGCAGGCGCGGCGAGGCGGATTCGAAGGCAAAACCGACGAGCACGGTGCCCGCGCGCTTCATGGCGTCGATGTAGCGCTCGCTCATGATGTCGGTGCGAAGCCCGTTCGGGAAGTGGAGCGTCGCGTCGGGAATTTCGGCGTGAATCCGATCGAGGATCTCGATCGCCCGGTCTTCCTTGATATTGAAGATGTCATCCACGATCTCGAATTCGCTGACGCCGTGAAGATCCCTGAGCCACTTCATCTCCCGGACGACACTGTCGGAGGAGCGCCCGCGGAATTTCTTGCCGAAGATCTTGTGGCAGTAGGTGCACGGGTACGGGCACGCGCGCGAGGTGAAAATCGTGAAATAGGGACGCTTTCCGACGGCAGACATGCCGAAGGTTCGCCAATACGGACGCGGATCGATGGTCTCCCAGGCGGGCAGCGGAAGATTGTCGGGGTCTTCCTCGACAAGAGGCGCCGGCCCGGCGACAACCGTCCCATCCTGGCGGTACACGACGCCCGGAAGTCCCGCGGGATCCTCGCCGTTCTGAATCGCGCGCAGCATCGACGTGAACGTCAATTCGCCCTCGCCATACGCGCCGTAGTCGACCGCGGGATTTTCCAGCGCGTCGTAAGGCAGCGCGCTGGGATGCGGGCCGCCAAACATCGTCACGACGTGCGGCGCGCGCCGCTTGATCTCCTGGGCGATTTTGCCGACGTTCTGCGCGGCGGAGGTCTTGGCCGTCAAGACCACCACACCGAAGTCGCCGCCGACCACGCGATCGGCGACCGCATCGACCGACTTGCGCTCGACATATTGGTCGAAGTACGCGGCTGCATCGATCAGGCCGGCCTCGCGCGCGTGCGCATGCAACAGCAGGCCCGCAAGCGGAAAACTGGCGACCGGACCCGGATAGGGAGCGGCGACGTTGACGAATAAGACGCGCCTGTTGCGGACGTTCGACATTCGGTGCTGTTTCCCGGCGAAATTCACTGTCGTTCAATGTATCGACTAGCGACGCCGAAGGTCAATCGCCATGCGGCGATCGTTTGTGTAGATCGTTACGTATCTCCAAGGTTGTGCGGACGAAAAGGGAATGCAGCAGGTCACCCGCACCCGCCGCCCATCTGCAGGACGCCCTTGCCGCGAACGCGCGTATTGTAAACGCAAAACGGCAGCGCGCCCTGCGGCGTGAGGTAAATATGATGGCAGTTGTGCGCGCCGGCGACGTCGAAGGCGTGCCCATCGTAGAACTTCTCGATATTGATAAACAGGAAATCCGGCGGATAGCCCGCGTCGTCCGGCGCCAATAGCCGCCGCCCGTAACGCGCGAGTTTGGCGAATGCGCGCGGGTGCCGCCACGCGCTCGCGGGCGAAAAAAGCTTGTGGCATGAAAGCAGACGGTCGCCCTCGCGCATGAGCAGCGCGGGGAAGATGCACGGACGCGGCCGGAACATCGGGTGATGCGTCACCTTGTGGATGCGCTCGCCAAGCCGTTTGCTCGCCAGCAGGTCGTCCGCCGTCACCTCGCCGCCGGTGCCGTTTTCGATCGCGTTCATGACGTCGATGACGTGCGTCGACCCGGCCTCGTGATCCTCGATGCGGCCGATATGCGAGCGCGGGTAGAAGCTGACGCGGCGGATGTTCGCGTGCGACGACGCGAAGCGAAGGATGTCGCCGATCTCGCCGTCGTTCACCCCGCGCGCGACCATGCACGCGAGGTGGATGTTGAACCCGCGCTTCGAAAGCCGTTCGATCACCTTGAATTTCTGCTTCGACAGGTCCGCGCCGCGAAACTCGATGGACGGCGCGGGCGTGAAGCCGTCGAATTGCAAGATCACCCAACGCAGTCCCGCCTGCCACAGGCGCTCGATTCGCGCCTCGTCCATCAGCAGGATGCCGTTGGAATTGAGCCGGGGCGTGATGCCTTTTTGCGCGATGATCGCCTCGACGAATTCGGGCAGGTCGCGGCGAAGGCTCGACTCGCCGCCGATGAGCGAGATGTTCGGCTTCTTCTCGCGGCCGCGATAATCGGGAATGAGATCGAGGAGCGTCGCCATCGGCAGGTCGCCGTCCTCGTAGCCCACATCGCCGATGTGCTTGGCCGCCGAGACGCACGTCGGGCATGTCAGGTTGCAGCGCTCGGTGATATCGATGGCGAGCGTCGTCAGGAACGACTCGGTCTCCGGCGAAAAGATCCGCAACGGGCCCGCGGGCAACGAGCGCGCGTGCCCGTTTTCGGGCAGGCAAGCGCGATAGGTTTTCTCGTCGCGCCAGAAAAATACCTCCGTCTCGCCGTGCGTCTCGCACGTCCGCCGAAGGTAAAGGTCTCCGCCGCGCGAAAAAATCTGCCCCGGAATCTCGGTTTCGCAGTCCGGGCAAAGGCTCGTGATATCCTTCGTCCACATGGCCGGTCATTATCCGCCTTGCGGATTTCCCGCGTCAATCGGCGCTCGGGCGCGAACGCCCCGCGCATGGCGCGAATCGCCGAAAACGCCTCGAACGTCACGCGGATTACATAGACAAATCGGGTGACCAACGGGCGACGACGGGCCATGGGTGACCGTTGCAACATCCTGTCTCGCGCGCGAAGTCAAGCGAGACTCGGTTGCGGTGCGAAAATCCGGCGCTAGGATTGCGGCCGTACTGGCCGGCGCCGTCCGCGCCGAGGACACCGACAGGGGCCGTCACGCCATGCGCAGGGACACCATCGACACGATCTTCCGCGTCCGCATCAAGCATGAACCCGGCGAGCTTTCGCGTTTTACCGCCGCGATCGCGGACGAGGGCGGCCTGTTCGGCGAGCTCACCATCGTGCGCATCGGCGAGGGCGACACGATCCGCGACATCACCGTCGAAGCGAGGGACGAAGAGCACACGCGGCGCCTGATCGATGTCGCCCGGCGCCTCGAGGGCGTGGAACTGCTGGAGACCTTCGACCGCGTATTCGAGAGCCACCGCGGCGGCAAGCTGCACTCCACGAGCCGCGTCGAGATTCGGCAGCTCGGCGATCTGCGTCAAATCTATACGCCGGGCGTGGCGCGGGTGGCCAAGGCGATCGAGCGCGACCCGGAACTCGCGTGGGAACTGACGGGCATCGGCAACTCCGTCGGCATCATGACCAACGGCTCGCGCGTGCTGGGGCTTGGCAACATCGGCCCGCTGGCCTCGTTGCCCGTGATGGAAGGCAAGGCCGTGCTCTACGATCGCTTCGCGCAAGTCAGCGCGACGCCGATATTGATCGACACGCTCGACCCGGAGGAATTCGTCGCGACCGTGCTTCGCATCGCGCCGGGTTTCGGAGCGATCCACCTGGAAGATATCCGCACGCCGGACTGCTTTTTCATCGAGTCCACGCTGCGCGCGAAGCTCGACAAGCCGGTGTTTCACGACGACCAGCACGGCACCGCCATCGTGGCGCTGGCCGCCATCATCAACGCCTGTCGCCTCACGGGCCTGGACCTGCGCACGGCGCGGCTCGGGCAGATCGGCCTTGGCGCCGCCGGAACCGCCATCGCGAGCCTGGCGCTCGCCTACGGCGTCAAGGACGTGCTCGTCACGGACGTGTCGGACGAGGCCATCGCGCGGCTTACGGCGCGAGGTGCGCGGACCGTCGAGCTGCCCGCCCTCATGCACGAGGCCGATATCGTCATCGCCACGACCGGCCGCCCGCGCCTCATCGACCCGTCGATGGTGAAAAAGGGGCAGGTCATCTTCGCGCTCTCGAACCCGTTTCCCGAAATCGAACCGCAAAAGGCGCGCGAGGCGGGCGCCGCGTTCGCCGGCGACGGCCGTTCGATCAACAACGCGCTCGCCTATCCGGGCCTTATCAAGGGCGCGCTCCTGGCCCGAAGCCGCACCGTCACCGTGGCGATGCTGATCGACGCCGCCGAGGCTATCGCCGCGCACGCCGCGCCCGGCGAGGTCGTGCCAAGCCCGCTCGACCCGAAGGTGCACGAAGCGGTGCGCGACGCGGCCGCGAACCGCGCGCGCGAGCAGGGCCTTGCCGGCACGGCGCGCACGTCGCGCGCCGTCCGTCCCGTCGAGGAGTGACGATCCGCCACCGCCCCGTCGTGCGGCCGACAAGCCAACAGGAGAAACATTCACCGTGACAAAAAGGACACCGATGCCAAAGACGTCACACTTCGTGGTATCCTGTTCGTTGGCGAAAGCTCCTTATTGAGGATCGTTTGCGAAGTGTTCAGCGAGAACAATGACGACAGCACGGACGGCAGCCCCTCGAACGCGGTTGACGGCGCGGGAAGGTCGGATCCGAAAGAAACGCACCGGACCGACCTCCGCTTGAAGCCGGATATCGTCGATTCGACGAGCGTGCAGATCGACGGCCTGGCCTGGAACGCGGAGGACCGCGACCCCCTTGGCGAGCGCCGGAGAGGTATATTCACAAATAATAGGTGCCTGTCCCCTATTTTCGGCGATCCGCCGCGAAAATTCACTTACGCTAATTTTAATATCGTGAATATTGATGTAGGCAATGTTGATCGACAGCGTCGCGGAGAGCAGCTCGCCAGACAGTGGAGCGACGCATTAAGGGATGATCCATATTATAGAACGTTGATTTGGGAGACCTATGACGTGGATCGCCGTGAGGATCGGCGACACCGCTATGACGGTTTTGGAATCACATTTGGTCGATCGCTGCCGGAGAGACAAGAATGAACGGTCGCGGGCCGTTGCGTTATTTCGCGGCACTGTTATTTATCTTTGCTGTATATTTTGCGGGCTGTTCTACGCCCGAAGGAAATGGTCGGCGTGAAGAGTGTTCGTACCCCTTTGAACCAATACCCTTGGCGCCGGACAGGGTCAGGGTATGGGGTCGAATTCTTCTTGTAAATAGCGAGAATCATGTTGTTGGCGCAGTAGCCGATATTAAGCTTAATGCGCGATATTATCCTTGCGATCCGTCGGAGAGGGACGATTGCGAGTCGCCGTATACTAGAACTATTGGTTATCACTCTAAGCCTTCGGACGACGATGGATATTATTACGTTGAATTTTTAATACGCGAAATTTCGGAAGGCGGAAAAATTGCGTTAGTGGGTTCGCGCGAACTTAGCACCGAATGTAGTATTCACGTGTCAAAGGATTTGCCTGTTGAGCGCTTAATGGAAGAGATTGTCGTCGAGGTCAACATTAAAGCATACCGTGATTGTTCCGATCTAGGTTGAAAAAAAGACAGGACAGAGCGTGGAAAATGGGAAAATTGGACGAAAAAAATGGGGACAGTCACCTATTCTTTCCGATGGCCGGCTCACGGCAAGAAAGGGGCGGCCGCTCACTCACGAGCCTGTCGATTTTCTCGGCGCAATTTTTTCGACGAATGGATCTTGACGTTGTAAAAGGACGTCATGACAAATCGCAGCCATCGGAAGCGTCGTCCGGCGGGACATTTGCCGGAGACGGGTCAGCGGGAGCTTTTTTCGGATCGGTCTTTTGACAATCCTCGCGCCTCGTCGCCGTCGGGTCGTCTGACGTTCAAGGATCCGTCGCCGCACCGGATATTCGTGGGCGAGACGCCGTTGCGCTCGTATCTTCAATCGTCGGGCGTATCTTGGGTATTGCGTCTTGACGACTGGCTCCGGAGCGTGGACTGGACTCCGTTCACGTCGACGTACGATGGCCGGGGGCGCCAGCCGATCCATCCGCGGATTCTTCTTGGTCTCACGCTTTACGGTCTGTTTCGTCGCCAGTCTTCCCTTCGGGAGCTGGAATCTCTGGCGCAAACGGACGTGGGGGCGTGGTGGTTGTGCGGCGGATTGCAGCCGGACCACAGCACAATCGGCAAATTTTTGCAGCAGCACGACGCCACGCTGAGCGGGCCGTTTTTCCTGGAGATGACCAAGCATATCGTCCGCAAGCTGAAGGTGAAGACGGGCGAGGCCGGTGGGGACGGCACGGTGATCGAGGCGGTGGCCAGCCGCTACCGTTTGCTGAGTGCCCAGGTCGCGCTGGAAGCGGCCGAGGCGGCGCGGGCGGCGGCGCAGGAACATCCCTCGGACGCCAAGGCGTCGGCGGCGGCGGATCGTCTGGAAATGGCCGCGCGGATCGCGTCGGAGCGGGAGGCGGCGGCGCGCGAGCAGCGGCGGCCGGACGGACGGGTGAAGGTGAATCCGACGGAGCCGGAGGCCGTCGTGCAGCCGCGCAAGGACGGCGCGCGCCGGCCATCGTACCGGCCATCGGTGCTCGCCAACACGCAGCGTTTGATCCTGGGACAGCACGTCGAGGGGGGTGACGAGATCGCGTCGGTCGCGCCGATGCTCGCACAGCATCGGGAGATATTTGACGCGCCGCCGACGCGGCTTTCGCTGGACGCGAATTACCTGAGCGAGCGGATTTTGAATCTGGCCATGGAAAACGATCTCGATCTTCTGTGCCCGTCGGGCAAGGCCGATCGCGGCCAATGGGAGAAGGCCTCGAGCGCGACGCGGTTTGACAAGGCCGTATTTGAATACGACGAGGATGCGGATCGCTACACCTGTCCGGCGGGGCAAACGCTGCGGCCGCTCGGAGGCGGCAACGACCACGGACACGAATACCGCCGGTACGGCGACGCGCCTTGCGGCGACTGCGCGCTGCGCGCCTTGTGCACGACCTCCAAAGACGGACGCACGATCAAACGCTACGCGGTCGACCCCGCCAAGGAAGCGATGAAAAAGGTGATGGCGCAGCCGGGCGCCCGGCGGGCCTACCGCAAACGAAAGGCGATGGTCGAGCCGGTGTTTGCCGAACTCCGCGAGCGACAGGGGCTGACGCGATTCCGAAGGCGCGGGCTCGTCGGCGCCCGACTCGAATTCGCGCTGCACGCCTGCGCCCATAACCTCAAACGCGCCATCGCGATGGAGACCGCCGCCGCGAAATTCGTTGCCGAGGCCGCCAAAAACGCCCGTCTCCGCAACCGTCTCACCACCGTCGCCGCCATCCTGATCACGGCTGCCGCGCAAAATCGAAAGAGCGCCCACATCGCCGCCACAAACGCGATATCCGCTCTGCGCTCGATCTAATTATCGACAGGCTCGTGAGCAAGCGGCTCCGATCGTCGTCGCGCGCGAACAGGGCCTTGCCGGCACGGCGCGCACGTCGCGGATGCTGTAGGAGCGCCCTTCCAGGGCGATCGTAACGACAGCACCGTTCCAGGGCGCGATTCCCCCGAGGCCACGAATCCGAGGGCCACGAATCGCCCGCGAACGTCACGCGGATCACAGCCGAAACGCCGAACGCATCCGTGACACGAACAGCCCCGGATGCTAGATTTCGCGGAATGCGGTTAAGCGTCCTTGTCCCTTGCTACAACGAGCGAAAAACGGTCGCCGTCATCCTCGACCGCGTGGCGCGCGTCGACCTTTCCGCGATCGGCCTGACGCAGGAAATCGTCTTTGTCGACGACGGCTCGACCGACGGCAGCGCGGACGAGGCGCGCGCGTTCGCGGCGGCGCATCCGGAGGTTGCGATCGCGATCGTTTCGCTCGCGAAAAATCACGGCAAGGGTTTCGCGATCCGCGAGGGGTTGCGCCGCGCGAAGGGCGATTTCGTTATCGTGCAGGACGCGGACCTCGAATATTTTCCCGAGGACTGGCGGGAGCTTCTCGCGCCGCTTGCCGCCGGCGAGGCGGACGTTGTTTACGGATCGCGCAAGATGGGACCAAGCGGCCCCTACCCCGAACGCGCGATTTTCGACCTGGCGCTCGCGATCGAAAACGTCGCCGTGTTCGCGCTCTACGGCTTTCCGATCACGGATGTGTGCACCTGCTACAAGGCGTTTCGCACGGACATTCTTCGTTCGCTGGATTTGCGCTGCGTGCGTTTCGAGTTCTGCCCCGAGGTCACCTGCCGCCTGCTCGCCCGCGGGGTGACCATCGTGGAGCGGCCGATCCGCTACCTTCCGCGCGGCCGGCGCGACGGCAAGAAGATCAAGGCGCGCGATTTTTTCGAGGCGATATTCGAGATTGTCCGCTGCCGCCTGCGCTTTGGCGAACGGCGCGAATTCACGGCCCGGCGCGCGCGGGGCGAGTTGACGTCATGAAAAACGACGCGCCCGCCATCGCGCTCATCTATCCGCCGACAAACGCGGTAACGGTGATGCCCTCGCTTGGCATCGGCTACCTCGCCTCCGCGGCGCGGCGCGCGGGATACGGCGTGCGTCTGTTCGATCTGGCCCGGCGCCATCTTCGTCTCAAGGACGTGTTCCGGATTCTTGCCGAGGAGCGGCCGAAATATATCGGCCTTTCGATCTCCACGCCGAACTACGCAAACGCGCGCAAGATCGCGGCGTTGATCCGGAAGCTGCCCTACAAGCCGACGGTGCTTCTGGGCGGACCGCATGTGTCGGTCTATCCGGAGGAGGCGCTCGCGGATTTCGGCGGGCACTACGTCCTTGTGCGCGAGGCCGAGGAGTCGATGGTGCGCCTTCTCGACGCGCTGGAGGCCGGCCGCGATCCGGCCGAGGTGCAAGGCGTGACGTTTCGCCCTAACGGGCATTGCGTCAGTACGGGCGTGCCGCCGATCAACGAGGATCTGGATTCGTTCGCGTGGCCGGCGTGGGATCTCATCGAGCCGCAAAAATACCCGCCGGTGCCGCATCAGCTTTTCGTGCGGCAGCTTCCGGTCGCGCCCGTCATCACGACGCGCGGCTGCCCGTTCGACTGCAACTACTGCGCGTCGACATTCCTGTTCGGCAAGAAGATCCGCCGCCGCGACGCGAAGGATGTGGTGGACGAGATGTTCCACCTGGTCGACCGCTACGGCGTGCGCGAGATTCACATCGAGGACGACAATCCCACGCTGATTCGCCCGCACATCGACGCGCTGTGCGACGAGCTGCTCGCGCGCGATCGCCCCATCTCGTGGAAGTTCCCGAACGGGATCATGGTGAAGACCGCGGACGAGGACCTGCTTCGCCTCATGAAATCCGCGGGGTGCTACCAGATTTCGCTCGGTATCGAGACGCTCAACGAGGAGACGGTCATCGGCAAGGACGTGCCGGTCGGGCGCATCCCGGAGATTACGCGCATCGCGAGGGAGATCGGCTTGCAGACGACGGGCTTTTTCGTGCTCGGCCTTCCCGGCGAGTCCGATGCGATGGTGCTGCATACGCTGCGCGAGTCGATGAAGCTCGGCCTGGATTTCGCGCATTTCGGCATCTACGTGCCGCTTCCCGGAAGCCGCTGGGGCGAGGCGGAACGCATCGACGCGGGGGCCGATGCCGCGACGTCCGCGCGCACGTTCAGCGAGATCGTCTCACGCGGCGCGTCCGCCGCGAAAGCCGCAACTGGGATCGGGAACGGGGCCGTTGCGAGTGGAAACTGGATCGCGAACGGGAACGGTACGACGACTCAATCCTCAATCCTCAATCCTCAATCCTCGACGTCCCCGGCGCCGCCGGCGCGCCTTTCGGAATATCTCTACAGCGACGGAAAATCGCACTCCAGCGGCATCGCGTCGATCAGCCCGTTTGAGGGCTTCAATTTCTTCACCGCGACGCAACGCGACAAGGACGAGGCGAAAAAGCTCAAATCGTATCAGCGCCGCGCGGTGTTGAGATTTTACACGCGCCCGCGCACGATGCTCACGCTGGCCCGCACGCTCAAGGCGCGTCAGATCCCCGGATTCCTGCACACGTTCCGGCGGTACGTGTTCGCGTAAGGCACCACGCGCCATCGTGACCGCGACGAGGCCGGCGCCGCGGGGATCGTCGATTCGGCGTGGGACATTCGGCGTCCGCGGCCCGAAGTCCGCGATTGAGAACGAACGGTCGCAAAAAACGCGCGGGCGGACGAATGCCATTGACACCCCCGGGGCGCCTGACTAAATTACGCGCCGCCTGACTGGCGCTCCCCCGGCGATTTGGATTTCGGGACCTGAATCGGATTCGCGTTTTGTTTGATATTTCAATGGCTTAGCGATTCCGGCGCGCCTTTGCGCGCCGGGGTTTGTTTGTAAGGACGGCAACGAGCGGCGGGGACATCCGGCCGCTTGCCGTATCGAAGGCGAACGCGCGTATCGTTCTGAATACGAGAACACGGGCGTTTTTTGTGTTTCGCCGCCGGGTGCGTTTTTCGTGGGAGCGCCGGGCGACTATCGACGGGCTGAGGGTACGTGGCTCAGATCTTCGCGAAGTGGACGAACAAGGTCCCGCTGATCACGGCGCTTACGCTGGCCGGAGCGACGCTCGTGGCGATCCTTGGCACGTGGTATTGGGCCTCGCCCAAGTTCACGGATGTCGGGTATCGCCCGGTCCAGCCCGTTCCGTTCAGCCACCGGCTGCACGCGGGCGATCTCGGCATGGACTGCCGCTATTGCCACACCACCGTCGAGCGTGCCGCCGGCGCGGCGATTCCCCCGACGGCGACCTGCATGAATTGCCACAAGACCATCCTGCCCAACAGCGAGAAACTCGCGCTCGTGCGCGAATCCGCCGTGACGGGCAAGCCCATCGAGTGGGTGCGCGTTCACATGCTGCCCGACTACGCTTATTTCGATCACAGCGTGCACGTGGCGGCCGGCGTGTCGTGCGTTTCGTGCCACGGGCGCATCGACAAGATGGAGCGCGTCTGGCAGAGCCAGCCGCTTTCGATGGGCTGGTGCCTGGATTGCCATAACAACCCGGACGCGAATCTGCGGCCGCGCGCCGAGGTGACCAACATGAACTGGGCGCCGCCGGCGGGCGGTTACGATCCCCACGCCGATCCGACGCGCGGCCGCATGCCGAATCCGCCCATTCATTGCTCGGGGTGTCACCGATGAGCGCGCGCGAATCGATGACAACCCGCGAATACTGGCGCAGCCTCGAGGCCCGCGCGGGCTCGGAGGAAAGCCGCCGGTGGGTGGAGCGCGAGTTCCCCGAGGGGGCCTCGGAGCTGCCCGAGGCGGAGGACGGCGTTACCCGCCGCAAGTTCCTGGGGCTTCTCGGAGCATCGGTGAGCCTTGCCGGCGCGGCCGGCACGGGCTGCATCCGCAAGCCCGTCGAGAAGATCCTGCCGCACACCGACCGGCCGGAGTTTCTGGTTCCGGGCCGCCCGGTTTCGTACGCCACGTGCGCGTATATCGGCGGCCACGTCGAGGGATTGCTTGTCACCAGCAGCGACGGCCGGCCGACGAAGGTCGAGGGCAATCCCGATCACCCGATGAACCTCGGCGCCGCGAGTCTCTGGGCGCAGGCCGAGGCGCTTTCGATTTATGATCCCGACCGCGGCCGTCACCCTCTATCGGGCGGCAAGCCGGCGACCACCACCGCGTTTACCGACATGATCCGCGCGCACATGGGCGCGTGGCGCGGCGGCGACGCGGGTTTTGCGCTTCTGGTCGACGACAAGCCGTCTCCGACGCGCAACCACCTGCTCGACGAGATCGCCGCGGCGTATCCCGGAGCAAAGATTTACCGGCACGACCCGGCGCGCCCGGATGCCGGCCGCGAGGCGATGGAACTGGCCGGCGTGGCGGGGCATCAGGTTTCCTACCGCTTCGATCAGGCCGATGTCGTGCTCGCGGTCGATTTCGACTTTCTGGCGACCGAAGGCGACGTCGTGCGCAACGCGCGGCTTTTTTCCGATCGCCGGCGCCTGGACGGCGGGCACGACATGAACCGCCTGTATGTCGTCGAGCCGAACTTCTCCGTGACCGGCAGCCAGGCGGACAACCGGTTGCGCCTTTCGGGTGCGAAATGTGCGGCTTTCCTGTCGCGCGTGGCCGAAAAGCTCGGTGTCGGCGGAACGCTCGGCGAGTCGCTTGAGGATCGGGCCAAGACATTCGCCGACGCCGTCGCGGCGGATCTCGCGGCCCGGCGCGGACGGAGCCTCGTGGCCGCCGGCCCGCGCCAGCCCGCGGC
>JAIOHV010000164.1 GCA_019912885.1 bacterium | reverse complement strand
CTTCGGGCCGCCAAGTCCATCAAAGGAGTCCGACGCCTTTGGGGCGTCGGAACCAAACCCAACGACCGGCTCCGCCGGTCGTCAACACACCGGACATCTACGATCGCTTATGAACAGGACTTCTACTTTCGCTACGAACATAGGCCACGCGCGATTCTCGTCAACGGGCGGACGGGCCGGGCGTAAAAAGGGCCGCGCCGTATGGCGCGGCCCTTTGGCGTTTTCGACCCGCTCCCTGATCCTTCGCTCTCGCTCGGGGCAGGCTCTCGCGGTTCGTTTTTTCAATCAGGCGCGTGACGATGACGAAGCCCGTCGTTGCCGCAAAGTCGGTGCCGCAAACGACGCCTCGCTCCGATCAGCAGCCGCAGGCGCCACCGTCGTCGTCATCGTCGTCATCGTCGCCGGTGTCCTTATCGGACTCGCTTCCGACGGCGACGCCGCACTCGGACTCGGCGCAGTCAGCGAATTCGGCGCAACCGCCGGCGGCGTCGCGACAGGCATCCAGGCACTCCCACGGGCCGGAGCCGGCCAGGCACATCTGGTAGGCGTCCTCACCGGTGAGCGCGTCGCCGCCATCCATGAACGCGGAGCCGCACTGATTGTAAACGATGGCGAGCAGGTCGGAGCAATCGACATTGCCCGCGTTGTCGTCGTCATCGTCGTTCACGTCGTCGTCGTCATCGTCATCGTCGTCGTCATCCGTCGCGTCGTCGTCATCGTCATCGTCGTCGCCGACCGGGAAGGGATCGTCGTCCTCGGTCGCCTTCACGCGATAGTCCGCGCCCGGCGAGCTCGCGGCGACGAGGTTCGTCAGCGGCGCGACGATGAGGTAGATCGTCGACCACTCGTCGCCGAATCCGTCGATCGTCGCCTCGGCGGTTACGCCGTCGATCTTGGGCATGTCTTCCGTTTCAAAGGTGTCGTTCGCGCGCACCTTCACGAGAAGGAGGCGCCAGTCAATCGTGCGCGAGTAGATCGTTTCGTCTCCCTCGAAGCGGATGTTGAGCCGCGAGCTTTGATCCGGACGGAAGCGTACGAAATTCACTCCGAAGTTTTGCGGCAGGCGCTGCTGGGGGCTTTGATTGAACGGATAGGCATTTGCGGACATGTGATTCGGCACGCCGTCGTAGAAGCTGCCTTCCTCGAAATCGGCAAACAGGCTGCGCAGCGCGAAATCGACGAACGCGTCGCGATCCGTCGTGCCCTGGTCCTCGAGGTATTCGCCGACCGAATCCCATAGATCAAAGTGGCATTCGTTCCAGATCGTGTGGACGCCGACGCGGCCGCCCCAAAATTCGGAGAGGTACTTCCAGAAAATCCCGCGCGAATACTGGTCGTAACCGCCGTTGACGAACGACATCAGCGTGACGTGCGTGAGGTTCGCGAAGTGGTAGTTGACGAAGCCGACGTAGGAGTTGTTGTCGTCGTAAACCTCGTCTTCCGCCCAGACCGCGGACGCCTCGACGCCCCAGTCCGATCCGTCGCCGAACATGTGCTCCCAACAGCCATTCAGTCCGATGGTGAACTGCATGACGTGGAAAAATTCGTGCGCCGCGATTTCCTCGACGGCCGCATCCCAGGTGAAGATGTCCTGGTGGATCACGATGTAGGACATCGTCGTCGGCCAGGCGTCGTAGATCGTCGTGTAGGCGCCCTGAAAGCTGATGCCCGGCGCGCCATTGCCGGAATTTCCGACGTAGACATCGGTGAAATATTTGTTCGAGGCGAACGCGGGCGGATAACCCATGTCGACGACCTCGGATTGCCAGACGAACTCGAGGATGGCGCCGAACTCGGCGGCGGACACATCCATGCCGCTCCAACTGAAGTTGTTGCCCCAGCGGATCGCGAAATGTTCTGTGTAGTGGACGTTGGGAAGAATCTCGGCCTGCCCGAAATCGGTCAACGCCGCCGCGGCCGGCGTTTCGGGCGCCTTCGGATTGGCGGGCGCCGTCACGCCGGGAACCACGTCGCGGATCTCATTCGCCGCCCACGGAGCGAGGCCGTCGATCATGCCGCGCAGCCGCGTGATGACCGGCGTGCCGCAAAGATGCGTGTCGTCAAACGCGGCGGCGCGGCGGTACTCGGCGGGAAGCCGATCCGGCGCGAACCACGCCCAGGCCTCGTAAACCGCCGCCGTGTCCTTGTCGATCGAACCGAACTCCAGGGCGTTCGCAATCAAGGCGCTCGCGTGCCGCGGCGAAAAGTCGTCCGCGTGCGCGAAAGCGGCGAACGCGAAAAGCGCGCACACCAAGACCAGGCTCCCGAATCCGGCTCGTCCCATGCTGTCCTCCGAATTATTGTGAGAAGCGATGCGTCGCGGCCGGGCGGCCGATCGTGCTTCCTGAAAAAGGCCGGTAATTTTCCCGAAATTTCGTCTTTTTGTCAACGGTGGCTGCATAGAAATATGCGAATATTCTCGCCATTCAACGATATTTTTCCGCCGGATGTTTGAATCCGCCGCCTCATTCGCCTATATTCCGCACCCGTCAACGATTCGTGTCGATTCGCCGCATGCGGCGGCGCCCGGGAATGGGGGATTGGACCATGGATTTGCAGCGTCTTTCGCCGATAGCGCTCGTTTTTGTTCTTGTCGCCCTGATCGCCCTTGTGGGCGGCGGTTGCTCATGCGCCGACTCGATGAAACACGACGGCGGCGACGGCGGCGAGTTCGGCGATCTGCCGCGCCTGGGTGACGATGATACGGCGGATGATGACGCATCCGACGACGATACGAGCGACGACGACACCGGCGACGATGACACGGGTGATGACGATACGGGCGACGACGATACGGGCGACGATGACACGGGCGATGACGACACCGGCGACGACGACACGGGAGACGACGACACCGGCGACGACGATACTGGAGACGATGACAGCGGCGGACCGATCGATCTGAATATCCCCGCGGAGTGCAATCCGTTCGCCACGAGCGGCGAGTGCATGTTGCCCTACCCGTCCTCATTCTATCAGGTCGAGGACGCGAGCACCGAGACGGGATGGAAAATGGCCTACCCGGCCAACTCGTCGGTGTGGGGAGCGAAGTATCCGGATTTCGATCTGGCGCCCACGAATTCCGCGGACGGCGCGTCGCCCGCGGGGCCGATCCTTCTTCACTTCGCGCGCGACGTGCGCGACGACTTCCTGACGCGACAGGACGAGCTTGAGGAGTCGCTGCATCCGCAAAACGCGCTGGCGGTGTTCAATATGGAGACCGGCGAGCGCGTGATGTTCATGTCGGAAATGGACATGAACCGCAAACAGCTTTTCCCGAATCGCTATGCGCTCATCATCCGGCCGCTGGAGTCGATGCAGACCGGGGCGCGGCATGTCGTGGTGCTGACGGACGTGCTGCGCGACACGGACGGCGCGTCTTTCGAATCTCCACTCGCGTTCGCCGCGCTGCGCGACGGCGTGGAAACGACGAGCAGCCGCGTCGAGGACGCGCGCGACCGCTACGAGGACATCTTCACGTTCCTGGGCACGCACGGGTATGCGCGGGAAAATCTGTTGCTGGCCTTCGATTTCATGGTCGCGAGCGACGATTACCTGCAAGGCTCGGTGCTTTCGATGCGCGATGACGCGCTCGACGAGCTGGCAAGCGCGATACCGTCGTACACGATCACGAAGAATCTCGCCGACCCGAACGAGCACCTGGCGCGCCTTGTCGAGGGCACGTTCGAGGTGCCGACCTTTCTGAACGCGGACAACGAGATCGAATACGACGCGGAACACCACCCGATCCGCCAGGCGAACATGTCGTTTCCGTACACGCTGCTGATTTCAAAAAAGGCCGTCACCGAAGGGCAGCCTGTTCCGCTTGTCATTTTCGGGCACGGGTTGTTCGGCAACGGGCGCGGTTATCTTTCGACCGGCGGTATCGCGAACAAGATTCAGCCGCTCGTGGGGGAAACCGGCGTCGTCATGGTGGCGACCGACTGGATCGGCCTGTCGTCGGGCGACCTCGACTTGATCATCGACGAGGTTATCCCGGACTTTAACCGCATCACGCTCGTCACCGACCGGCTGCAACAGTCGCTCGTCAACAACCTGGCGCTGACGGAGTTGACGATTGGCGGTTTCGCGCAAGACGCGGCGATCTGGGGCGAGGCGTATCCGCTCATCGACGAGTCGCGCGTGTATTACTACGGCGTTTCGCTCGGCGGCATCCAGGGCAGCTCGTTCACCGCGATTTCCGACCGCATCGAGCGCGCGGTGCTCGCCGTGCCCGGGTGCGTGTGGTTCAACATGATTCCGCGCTCGTCGAACTGGCCCGTGATCAAGCTGTATCTCGACCTGACGATTCCCGATCCGCTCGTGCAGCAGGTCGGCATTTCGTTCATCCAGACCCGTTTCGATCTGTCGGATCCGAACACGCTTTCGCCGCTGCTGTTCAAGAACCCGCTTCCGGACGCGCCGCTTGATCGCGCGGTGCTGGTGCAGGAGTCGATCGGCGATTCGCAGGTCCCGAACATGACGACGGAGATGCTGGCGCGCACGATGGGCCTTTCGCACATGATGCCGCCGGTCTACGACGTGCCGGGCGTGCCGACGATCGTCGCGCCGACGGCCGAGCCGTCGTTCGTGCAGTACTACCTCGTCGACCAGGTGCTTGCCGATCCGCCGCCGGAAACGAACGAGCCGCCCATGAGCGACAACGGAGCGCACAGCGACATGGTCTTCCTGGACCACGCGCTGGAGCAGGTGAAGCACTTCCTGGAATTCGGGGAAGCCATCGACGTGTGCGACGGTATCTGCGACCCGTATTAGAATGGGAAAGCGCCGGTCCGGCGCTGATGGTATCGCGGGCCGGCCGCCGCGTTACGGACTCGCCGGCGTGCTGCCAGACGGGCCGCTCTCGTCAAGCGGCAACCGCGGCTGGTCGCCGTTGCGAAGAAGCGCCTTTTCCAGCCGGTCGAACGCGACGAGCATGACGACGGTCGCGAGCGTGAGCGCAAAACCCGTCAGCGGATAACCGATTCCCACCAGCGTGCCGACGGCCGCAGTCACCCAGATCGTCGCGGCGGTCGTCAAACCCTTCACGTTCGCACCGACGTGGATGATGACGCCCGCGCCCAGAAATCCGATGCCGGTGACGATCTGCGCCGTGATGCGGTAGGGATCAACGGCGGTGCCGTGGATGTCGCCGATCAGGGTCGAGGTCGAGGCGAAGATGGCGGCACCGAGCGCGATCGCCATGTGCGTACGCAGCCCGGCGGCCTTTTTGCGGTATTCGCGCTCGAATCCGATCGCCGCACCGCAGGCGAGCGACGCGGCGATTCGGATCCAATAGGTATGATCGAGAAGAAGGGCGAGGTCGTTGGCAAACGAGATTTCGTGCACGCGATCGTCGGGACCGGCCGGCCGCGCGGGCCGCGCCGGCCTACGCCTCCACCTTTCGGCAGACCTCGGAGGGGTCGCCGCCGGTTGTGAGTTCGCCGCGCTCCAGCGCGCGCATGTATTTTTTAAGCGCGAGCTTGCGTTTGAGGGGCGACAGATGATCGAAAAAGAGCACGCCGTTCAGATGGTCGTTCTCGTGCTGGATGGCGACCGCAAGCAAGCCCTCGGCCTCGAGCGTGAATTCGGAGCCTTCCTCGTCAAACGCGCGCACGGTGACAAACGCCGGGCGGCGCACTTCCTCGCGCATCTCCGGAATCGACAGGCAGCCCTCTTCCCAGGTGACCTCGCCGCGCGTTTCGACGATCCGGGGATTGACGAAAACGCGCAGCCTCGGCTCGCCGGTCGGGTCGTCCTCACGCACGTCGATCACGAACACGCGGCGCATCTGGCCGATCTGCGAGGCGGCCAGGCCGATGCCGGGCGCGGCGTACATGGTTTCGGACATGTCGCGCACGAGTTGGCGCAGTTCGTCGTCGAACGCCTCGACGGGCTTGCAGACCTCGCGCAGGCGGGGGTCCGGGTGCCACAGAATCTTTCGAATCATGATGCCAGCTTGTCCTCGGTGCGCGCGACCTGACGCCGCAACGGAAGCTCGATACGGAACCGGGTGCCCTCGCCGACGGCGCTCTCGGCGGTAAGCCGCCCGCCGTGATCCTGAATGATACTGTAACTGATCGACAGGCCAAGTCCCGTACCCTCGCCCACGCGCTTGGTGGTGAAAAACGGATCGAAGATCTTGCCGAGCGCGTCGGGCGCGATGCCGGCGCCGGTATCGCTGATGATCGCCACCGCCATGTTGTTCTCGACGAAGGTGCGAATCGAAATGACGCCCTCGCCCTCGATCGCCTGGACGGCGTTATGAAGCACGTTCATGAAGACCTGGTTGATCTTGCCCGGGTTGCCGATCAACTTGGGCACGTTGCCGTAATCCTTCTCGACGCGGATGCGGTTCTTGAGCTCGTGGCCGAGAATTTCGAGCGTGCTGTCGATGCCCTCGTGGATATCCACATCGCCGTTTTCGCTCGAATCGACGCGGGAAAACGTGCGAAGGTTCTGCACGATCGCCTTGATACGCTGCGCGCCGGTCGAAACGTTTTTCACGATCCGCGCCAGATCGTCCTTGACGTAGTCGAAATCCATTTCCGACTTCAATTCGGCGAGCTGCTTTTTGGAATCGTCCGGCAGCGGCATGCCCTCAAGCGAGGTAATCAGGGAAAGAAGACCGCGGATGTTTTCCTCGAGGATCGACATCGATCCGTACACGAAATTGATCGGGTTATTGATCTCATGCGCGACGCCCGCGACCAGTACGCCGAGCGACGCCATCTTCTCGGACTGGAACAGGGCGGATTGCGTCGCCTGAAGCTCCTCGTACGCGCCTTGAAGCTGCTTGTTCGCGACGTGCAGCTCCTCGTTGGCGCTCGCGAGCTCTCGGGTGCGGATCTCGATATTGCGCTCAAGCCGGATGCGCTGCGTCACGTCTCGCGCCAATTCGATGCCCGCGACGATCCGCCCCTTCTCGTCGCGGATCGGGCTACCCGTGTTTTCCATGTAGAGCAATTTGTCGTCCCGGGAATACACGCGGCGCAGGCTCATCTCGACATCGCCGGTTTCGAAGGATTTCTTGACCGGGCATCCGCCGCAAACCTCGTTTTTGTGTTCGAACGCCTTGTAGCAAAACTCTCCGGAGATCTCGCCGAAGATTTTTTTCACCGTGTCGTTGACGTAGATGATGCGGAATTCCGGATCGACGATCGTCACCGAGTCGCCGATGCCGCGCAGGAACGCCTCGAAGCGGCGCTTTTCTTCGGATAACTCGGAGCCGAACTTCGTGCGGAGCTGCTCCGCGAGCACGTTGCTTTTGTCGTCGACGACGCGGCCGAGTTCCTTGATGGCGTTTTCCATCTTGAGGAACCCCGTGTGCGTCAGATTCGGCGGCGGCGAGGTCGCCGCCCCGCGCGCCAGATCGGCGGCGGCGTTCGAGAGCGTCTCGAAATCGCGCTGAATGCCGCGCCCGACGAACCACGCGACCGACCCTCCCGCGACCGCCGCGATCAGCCACGCCCCCGCGAGGATGCCGGTCAGTTCGGCGGTCAAGCCCCCGGCGACGGCGTGCGCGACCGCCATCGCGAAAACGAGCATCGCGGTCGATGGCAGCAGCGCCGCGGCCGCCATCGCGACATTGAAACGCCTTTCGAAAAACTGGACGACGCGGTTCGACATGAGGCTACGACGCGACGACGATGCGGTTTCGGCCTTCCTGCTTGGCCTGATAAAGCGCCTTGTCCGCCAGGGAGATCAAGCCGTCGCGGTCCAGCGCCGTTTCGTGCGTGAAATGTGCGATGCCGATCGACACCGTCGGCGTGACGATCTCCTCGGTCGGCGTCGCGAGCTGCAGCGAGCGGATATCGGCGTGGATACGGCGCGCCAGATAGAGCGCGCGATCGATGCCCGTGTGCGGCAGGATGATGACGAACTCGTCGCCGCCGTAGCGCGTCGGCCAGTCCGTTTCGCGGATGTTGCGGCGGATGGATTCGGTCACGCGCCGAAGGACCGCGTCGCCGAACAGATGCCCGTGCGTGTCGTTGACTTGCTTGAAGGTGTCCAGGTCGACCATCAGGATCGAAAGGTTCAGCTCGTATCGCTTGGCGCGGCCCATTTCCGACTCGAGAAGCTGGTGCATGTGCCGCTTGTTGTAAAATCCCGTGAGTCCGTCGGTGATCGAGAGGCGTTCGAGCTTCTTGTTCGCGGCTTCGAGCTTGACGTTTTTCTGCTTGATCTCTTCCTGGGCGCCCAGCAACTCGGCGTTCGTGTTCGCGAGGCGCTCGCCCATGTTGATGGCAATCTCCTTTTGCTCCTTGTATTCCAGCGCCAGCCGCTCGACTTCGGCCTTTTGTTCCTTGAGGCGCCGGTTCAACTCCTCGAGTTCGGAGTTCTTGTCGATGAGCTCGTCCGTCAAGCGCTTGGCGCGCTCTTCAAGATCGTACCGCGCCAACTCGCTTGCCACGATGGAGCGCAATTCCGCCGGATCCCACGGCTTGCTGACGTAGCGATGCACGCCGCCGCGATTGATGGCGTCGACGGCGACCTTCATATCGGCGTATCCGGTGATCAGGACGCGGATGACGTGCTCGTCGCGCCGGCGCAGGATCTCGAGCAGCTCCGTGCCGGTGATGCCCGGCATGCGCTGGTCGGTGATGACCATGTGCACGCGCTCGCGCTCCACGATCCGCAACGCTTCCTCGCCGGACCCGGCCTTGAACAGCACGTTTCCGCGGCGAAGCGTGGACGCCAGCAGATCGAGGTTTTCCGTTTCGTCGTCGACGAGCAGGATCCGGTGTTGTTCATCCGAGGGCTCCGCAACCATCGACAGCAACCTCTTCGACGCAACCGTTAGTCTTACCATCGGACGCCCCGGATCGTACCGAACGCGCCCTTTTCAAACGACAAATACCAGATTTGCATAGACTTTGCCGCAATCCCTGGCGCGCGGGAAGATCCTCCCGTTTCTCGCCTCATCGCTTCCATCGGTTCAAAGGCGGAAATTCGCGAGAAAATACGGCCCGACGGCCTAGTCTGGCGCCAAACGGGCGAAATTCTGAACGATATAGATCTGTCCGCCGGCCAGAACGGCCCCGATTCCCACGAGATCGACCTGGGGGTCGAGGATGTTCCGGCGGTGCGCCGGCGAGCGCATCAGCCCTTCGTGGATATCCTCGACGCTCTGATCGACGCCGAGATTTTCGGTGATGCGGCGATAGTCGATGCCCGCGCGCTCCGCACGGTCGCCGGCATCGCCTGTCGCCGGGGAAACGTGCGCGACAAGGCCGGTGCGGGCGATCTCGCGCGCGTATTCGAACGCCAGGCGGGAAAGGCGCGCATCGGGCGAAACCGGTGAAAGATCCGCGTTTTTCCTCGCCTCGTTGACGAGTTCCAACGTCCGCGCGACCGCCGCGTCGGCCGTTTTCACGGACACGCGCGCAAGGCGTTTTGGCGCGGCGGCCGCGTCGCCGCCGCCCCGCGCCGCGACGTCAAAAAGCGCGGCGACCTCCGGCCCCTGCCAGGTGGTGACGACGACCTCCACGTTGTAGGGGCCGGCGCGATCGAACGCGATTTCCTGCTCGAAATACCCGCCGATGCCGACCGCGGGGCCGTAAACCTCATCGTCCCGACCGCCGACCACGTGAATCTCGAGCCGGTCGCCGCCTACGAGTAGCCGCCCTTTCAGCGGATGCGTCGATCCGGCGTCCACCTGGGTGGGGAACGGATCGAGATCGACGCCCCTGCGCGTAAGCAGGACCGCGACCACGTACATCGGCGGCCACAAAACGCGCGCCGCGCCGACGCCGAAATGGGTATTGCGGCCGTTTTCGAGTTCGGCGCGAAAGTTGGCATCCAGCGGCGTTCGTGCGTCGCCGGGACGGCGGATGTTGAAAACAAGCGAGCGGAACGCGTTGTCGGCAACACCCATGCTCGTCATCGCCTGCTTGACGACGTCGCCGTCCAGATCGGGGATTTTGTCGGGATCGGACTCGCGCACGACAAGCGCAACATTGCGCGCCGCGGCGTGCAGATTCATGTCCGGGGAAAGCGCCGGCGCGCCGGCGCGGCGCGCCAGGTCGGCGACCGTCTCGTCGATCTCGCGCTCGGCGGCACTGCGCAGAAAAAACGGCGGCTCGCCATTGACGGTATCGACCGCCTCGACGTGATCGTAGGAGTCCTTGCAGCCGGCAAGGAGTAATGCCGCCAGAGTCAAGACGGCGGCAAAAGACGCCGCGCGCCGGTCCCGCCGGAGTGCGCATCGGATCGATTCAGGGGCTAACGGCAAGGCCGACATTCGCGCTATAATACACGCGGCCGCCTGAAGTCGGCCTTTTTGTTTGGGCGCCACCGCGCCAGAACCCAAGCCTCACGATCGCCGGCGCCGGCCGGACACGATAAATGAGCATGACCGACGCCGCGAAAATCGATAACGCGCCAGGCACTCCCCGAGCGGCCATTACGCCTGGGCGCACCCCGATCCTCGGGCTGCCGCGCGATCGCCTGACCGAGCGGCTGCGCGAGATCGGCGATCGGCCGTATCGCGCCGACCAGATTTTCCGCTGGCTCTACAAGCGCGACGCGGCGGCCTTTTCCGACATGACGGACGTGAGGGCCGCGCGCCGATCCGAACTGGCCGCGATGTTTTCGATCGACCGCGCGCGGCTGGCGCGCCGGCACGAGGCCGCTGACGGCACGGTGAAATTGCTGCTTGAATTTTCCGACGGCGCGCTCGTCGAAACGGTCGTCATCCCCGAGACGAGGCGGCTGACCGTCTGCGTCAGCACGCAGGTGGGGTGTTCACTGACGTGCCGATTCTGCCGGACGGGGACCATGCGCCGCGAGCGCAATCTGACCGCGGGCGAGATCGTGGAGCAGGCGCTCGCGGCGGGGCGGCACGGTGGATTTGACCGGCCCGTCACCAACGTCGTTTTCATGGGCATGGGCGAGCCGCTCTACAATTACGACGCCACCGTCGACGCGGCCAACGTGCTGATCGACGAGATGGGGCCGAATTTCTCCGCGCGCCGGGTGACGATCTCGACCGCGGGCGTCGTGCCGATGATCCGCAAGCTCGGCGCGGACACGGCCGCGTCCCTGGCGATTTCGCTGCATGCCGCGGACGACGCGACGCGCACGGCCATCATGCCGATCAACCGAAAATACCCGCTCGATGCGCTCATCCAGGCGTGCCGCGACTACCCGCTGCGCCACCGGCAACGCATCACCTACGAATACGTCATGCTCGACGGGGTGAACGATGGGCCCGAGGACGCCGCCGCGCTTCGCCGCCTGATGGCGCCGCTGAAGGCGCACGTGAATCTGATCTGCTTCAATCCCTGGGAGGGCTGCCCGTACCGCCCGACGCCCGAGACGCGCCTGCGCTCGTTTCAGCGCACCTTGCTCGACGCGAAGATCAATTGCGTCGTGCGGCGAAGCCGCGGGCAGGATATCCTGGCGGCCTGCGGGCAACTCAAAAGTCTGGAGGATTGAAGATCGAGGATTGAGGATGGAGTGCGAATCCCCATCCCGATTCCAATCCAATTGAACGGCGCGTCACGCCGCGCGACGTGCTTGGGGAATCCGGGCGAAGAAAAAGGGCGGCGCATTCGCGCCGCCCTTTCGATTCGTTTCTCAGGTTCGGATCAGCAGCCGCAGCCGCACCCACCATCGTCGTCGTCGTCGTCATCGTCGCCGCCATCGTCGTCCGCCGCGTCGTCGGCATCGTCGTCATCGGACGCATCGTCGTCGTCAAAGGCATCGTCGTCATCCGAGGCGTCGTCGTCGTCAGCATCGTCGTCCATGTCATCGTCGTCGGCGTCGTCGTCCGCTCCGCCGATATAGGCCGTGCCGTCGATGGAGTCGCCGACATCGTTGATCAGCGTGTAGTCGAAGCCGTCCGTCGCCGCGGAATCCGTCGTCGCGGTGAATTCGAAGCCAAGCAACTCGCCCTCGTGGATGTCGCCGATCACCGCCGCGGAGCCGTGCGCCACGAACATCCAGCGGATGTAGTAGGTGCCGTCAACGTCCATGCCGTAGGAAACCTGCCACTCGCCGTCGGCCGGGTGAAGGGCATCCGGGGAGTCCAGGCTGACCACGTTGGGCATGTAGTCCGCGCTCGGCATGAAAATCTCGACGTCCGAAATCCAGTTGTTGGCCACGCCGGCCGTCGTCGGTACCGGGCTGTAGTTCTCGACCGAGAATTCGAAGAGATATTCGGTGTCCGGGACAATTGCCGAGGGGCTGTCGAAATAGAGTTCCGCGTCGAAATTCTCGTCCGCGAAGGCGCCGGCCGCCGCGACGAGAACCATCACTGCCGCAAAGAACATTGTGGGTGTCCGCACGTTCCGTTCCTCCTGTCAAAGTGACGCATTTGATTTAGATCAAGCCAATTTGCTGGATAGTTACGCACTTTCCCCTGAAATTGCAAGGGTTTTTTTCGCCGGCACGGAACAAACGAACGCCCGCGGTCCCCTTGGCTCGCGGGCGTTCGGCTTTTTTACGCGAAGTCCGGTGTCAGCAGCCGCAACCTCCGCCGCCATCGTCGTCGTCATCGCCTCCGGGCACGGGCGCCGAATCGTCGTCGCCCGCAAAGTCGTCGTCGACCCCGTCGTCGTCGGACATATCGTCGTCATCCGACGCGTCGTCATCATCGTCAGCGTCAGCGTCGAGGGCATCGTCGTCGGCGGCGTCATCGTCGAGGGCATCGTCGTCAACGGCGTCATCGTCGAGGGCATCGTCGTCAACGGCGTCATCGTCCACCGCGTCATCGTCCACCGCATCGTCGTCAACGGCGTCATCGTCCACCGCGTCGTCGTCCGCGGCGTCGTCGTCCACCGGCGCCGGCTGAACATCCAGCACGATCGAGGTGCTGTCGTAGTTGCCGTCGGTGTCCATCACCGTGAGCGTCACGGTCATCAGCCCGTCTTCGCTATACACGTGCTGTACGTTCGGGCCGCTTCCGGTGTCGCCGTCGCCGTAGTCCCACGCGTAATCGATGAGATTGCCGCAAGGATCCGACGACAAGGAACCGTCGAAATGTACCGTGTCGCCCACGTTGACCGGGCCCGCCACGGCCGCGATGTCCGCCGTCGGGAAACCGAGTTCCGGCTTTTCGAGCGTTATCGTGTCGTACACGACGCCGATCTCGCTCTTGGCCGTCAGCGTAACGCGGTTGAATTCCACATCGAACATGATGTAGTGCGTCGCGCCGATGCCCTTCAGGTAGAAATTGTTGAAGATGTTCAGGATCGGATTCACGAACGCGCCCGCCCCGCCCGTCACCAGGTACATCGTGCCGCGCGAATAGTCCTCGCCGGCGATCGGGCTGCCGTTACGGATCGGCTTGGTGCGTTCGTAGATGTGGTCGTGACTGCCGATGTTGATGTCCAGCTCGTACAGGTCGAAGACGGGCTCGAAGAAGTCCTGGCAGTCATCCTCGGAGCCGTGCGTCGTGCCGGACGAATACGTCGGGCGATGTTGGTAGGCGAGTGTCCAGACGGCGTCCGTCGCCGCGAGCTTGTCGCCCATCCAGGCCGCCTGCGACTGATATTGCGGCACGCCGTGTTCCGTATCGAGCGCGAAGAAATGCACCGGCCCGACCTGGAAATCGTAGAAGTCTTCCGCGCTCGTCACGTCGTTGACCGGCATGGCGAAATTGTCCAGGAAGGCGCTTCCGCCGCGATCCTCGTGGTTGCCCCAGGCCATCATCATGGGCTGCGTACGCAGATCGGATTCGGCGTTTTCAAACCACTGCTCCCAGCCGTCCTCCTGCTTGTCGCCCTCGGCGATGGCGTCGCCGTTGAAAATGACGAACAGGGGCGTTTCGTCGGTGGCCGCGTCGAAGACGGTGGACCAGTAGATCGACGCGCCGTCGCCGGTCGAGCTGCGCGAATCGCCCATCGCCATGAAACGGAACGGCTCGCACACGTCGTCCGGCGCGGTGCGGAAGGTGCGGTCCGAATCCCAGTTCGATCCGCCGTCGCCGACGCGGTAGTGGTACGTCGTGTTCGGGGCAAGACCGGTCAGCTCGACCGTGTGGCTGTTGCCGCGGCCCTCGGGAAGCAGCGCGTACGCGCCGGTTTGCTCGGAGCCGTAGGAATTCGTGAGACCATATTGAACGACCGACGCCGTGATGCCGGTGTTCGTCCGCCACATGACGGTCATCGTCGTCGCGGGATCGTGCAACCAGGAAAGATGCAGGTAGTCCGGAGTCGCGCCGGGACTGCCGGCCGTCGCCGTACCCGCAACCCCCATGCACACCACCGCTACGAGCGCAATGATCGAGTATCGCAATGGATCGCCCTCCGAAAGATCGACGCCGGATTATAGAGGAAATGCACGACGTTTGAAATCGCGTCACGAATCAAAAGGAGGCTTACGAAATCGGCGCGCCCAAATTCGCCCGATCGGGGAGACGCGATCTTGTCTTCAACCTACAGGAACGATTAGTTTGTGAGCCGTACAACATTGCGAGTGCGCCACGGCCTGGGGATTCACCATGGACGAGTCGGCCCTGAGAACACTTATCGCCCGCTGGCGGGAAGACCCCGGCGGTACGTACCGGAGTTGGTTCCTGTGGGAAGAGCGGATCAAGAACTTCCGCTCCATCCGCCGGGGACTCGCCCAGGTGACGCAGGAAATCGAGGCCGGGACGTTCGGCGCGGCCTACAAGGGGTCGTCCCTGGAGACGGTCGTCGGGTCGATCGCCGAGCAGCGGCAGATCTTCAAGGGGGCGGATCACGCCTTTTTGTGGAAACCCAAGCTGCGGATTCCCGATATCTACGAGAACCTGGACAACCAACACGCTTTCGGCGCTTTCCTGAATACGTGCGCCTGCTGTTCGGGCGGCGACGCCCTGGTGCGCGCGATCCGGCATCTCGATAGCCGGCGCATCAAGGGGCTCGGGCCGGCGGCCGCCAATCTCTTGTATTTTCTTCATCCGACCACGATGCCGCCTTTCAATACCGCGATCGTCAACGGCTACAATGCGCTGACGGGGGCGCGCGTCAAGCTGGGAAGTTGGGAGGAATATCTGGCGATGCGCGAGGGCATCCTGCGCCTGAACGAAACGCACCGCGGACTGCTGTCGAACGACCTGGGCGCGATCGGCGGGCTGCTGTTCGATATCGGAAGTCGCCGCTACGCCGCGCCTCCCCGCGACGGCGATGCCGCGGCGCGCGCGGCGTGGGAACAGGATCTGGCGGACGTCAAGGCCGAAAGCGCGAATAACGAAAAGCGGCTCGCCGCCGCGAGCCAAAGCGATCGAACGCATACCGAGATCCAGGGATGGCTGCGCGATCTTGGGATCGCCCTGGGGTTTGACGTATGGATCGCGTCAAACGATCGCGGCCGCGAGTTCGACGGCGGCCGTCTTGGCGAGCGGTGCCTTGCCGAGTTGCCGGGACGCCTGGCCGTGGAGTCCATCCGTCTCATCGACGTTCTCTACCTGGAGCGCGGATCCGACACCGTCGCCGCGGCGTTCGAGGTGGAGCACACCACCTCGATTCATTCGGGAATCGTCCGCATGCTCGATCTTGCCCTCGGCCCCGCGAGCGAAGCGGCGCGGGGCCTTTTCCTGGTGGCGCCGGACGACCGCCAGGACGCCGTGCGCATGCAGCTCATGCGGCCCGCGTTCCAACATGTTCGTGAGCTGGACGTCCGATTTCTTCCGTACAGCGAACTCGAACGTCACCGGGAGTCGATGGCGCGATTCGGAAGCGGCTTGCGCGCGATTGAGGCGGTGGCGCGCCGGTTGCGCTGATCGGCGGGACGTCGCCGCGCGAAAGCGACGCCGGCCCAAGCGACGAAAGGCTTATCGATGAGCGGCGCGGCCCGCTTCGACGCGATGCGCGGCGACTTTGTACGTCTCGACGCTGCGCGTGAGCAGCGCCCACGTGTGGCCGATCTTTTTGCCGCGGATGCGCCCGGACTGCGCGGCCTTGATGACCGCCGAGCGCGTGATGCCGAGCTTTTCCGCGGCCTCGGTCACGCTGACGATGCCTTCGGTGGCGACGGGCTCCGATTTCGGATCGGGACGCATCGCGCCCTGTCGAATGGCCGCCCGATCCGCGATGTCCTCGGCGACCCGATACAGAATTGTGTTGTGAACCTCGGTTGTTACGCGCGGGCTCCCCTTGAGTGGATAGGCGCCGCTTGTGCTGACGCGATACGCCAAAGCCCGGTAGTCCTCGCCATCCGCGGAGCTTCGCATCAGATCAAAAAGAAAACCCATGTCTTCCGGCGGCAGGTCTGACATGTCGAGCAATTCACCATTCAGCAATTTGTATTTCATGCCGGCCTCCCGCGTCGAATCGTGTTTTTCATACTATCGATTGCTATCCATTTGTCAACCAACGAGAGGCGTCGCTATTGTCTGGGTTCTTTCGCGTACACGACTTTGCCCGCCCCTTCGACGTACGCGACGCGCCAAAGGGCTTTCTGGCCGATTCGGTACGCAAGATTCGCAAGCTACGCATCGAATTCGGCAAGACGCGATCGAGGAATCCCGACCTCGTATCGCCAGGAATCGTCATGTTCGATCTTCCCCGAATCGGGATTTCGCCATGCTCCAGGCGTTGGACCTTCGGATGTAAGCGTCCAGCCCCCGAGCCCGTTTTCAAGGTCCTCGCGGACCTCCATGAACACCGATTGCTCGTAAGCGATGCCGTTACGGTCAATTACCGGAATCAAAAATTGTACGACGAGAAAATCCGCGTCCGTTTTATTGTCGCTCATACGTGACTCCCTACGCGGTCGGTTGCGCGGCCGGGACCGGCGTCGCTATCTCCCCCTTTGCGGGTTCGACCTTCGGTTTGATCGCGAAGCGGTCGAAGGCCGAGTAGATCGTCGGGATGAGGAAGAGCGTGAACACGGCGCTCACCAGCACGCCGCCCATGGTGACGACGGCGAGCGCGCGGCGGAATTCCGCGCCGGCGCCCGTCAACGCCTGCGGCGCGACGGAGATCGCGATCGCGAGGTTGGTCATGATGATCGGCCGAAGGCGCGTCGCGGACGCCTCGATGACGGCGTCGGCGATGGCCCACCCGTCGACGCGAAGCTGCTTGACGTAATCGAGGATCAGGATCGCGTTGTTCACGACGATGCCGACAAGCATGACGATCGCCATGAGGCTCATGAGGTTGATCGACACCTTGCCGATGAAAAGCGCGAGCGCGACCCCGATGAGCCCAAGCGGCAGCGTCAGCATGATGGTGAACGGGTGCGTGAAGTCCTCGAGAATCGCGGCGAGCACGAGATAGGTCAAAAGGATCGCGAGGATGAGCGCCTGGAAGATGTAGGCAAATTCCTTCGCCATGGACTCGGCCTCGCCGCCGTAGGAAAGCTCGTATCCTGTCGGCGGCGTGATGCTCTGCTTGATCGCTGCGTCGAGCTTTTCGTTCGCCTCGCCGGTGGTGATGCCCGAAACGTTGCCGAGCACATGCACGATGCGTTGCTTGTCCTTGCGTTCGATCTTGAGTTCCGAGCTTGCGAAACGCACCGTGCCGAGCTCCGCGAGCGGCGCGTAGCCCTCTTTCGTTTTCACCATGCGCGTCGCGAAATTTTCGAGCATGTCGCGCTCGGATTCGGCAAGCTGCACGCGGATGTCGTAATCCTCGCCCGCCTCGCGGTAAAACGTGACCTCCTCGCCGACGAAACCCGTGCGGAGCGTGGCGGCGATTTGCGCCGCGGAGACGTCGCTTACGGCCATGCGCGCGCGGTCGGGAACGAACGAAAGCTCGGGCTTGCCGGACTCGTAGGTCGAATTGACGTCGATGACGCCGGGGATGCCTCGCGCGATCGCCGAAACCTCGTCGGCCATGCCGCGGATGACATCAAGATCGGGCCCCGTGATCTCGACGTCGATCGGCGACCATCGCCCGCCGCCGCCGCCGGACGTGGAAATCTGAATCTCCGCGGCGGGGATATCGGAAAGGCGCGGGCGCACCGCGTCGGCGATCTCGTTGGTCGATCGTTCGCGCCGCTCGATGTCGATCAGGTTGATCGTCACGTTTCCTTCGTTGACGCTTCGCCCCAGGCCGCCGATTTCCTCGAGGATCGTGTCGACTTCGGGGAGGTCCTCCACGCGCGCGGCGATGCGCGCGAGCGTGCGGCTGGTCTCGGAAAGGCTCGTGCCGGGCGGCAGCTTCGCGGAGATGACGACGATGCCCTCGTCGCCGCGCGGGAAGAACTCCGCGCCGACCTGCGTGAAGACGAAGATGCCCCCCGCGAAAACCAGGGTGGTCGCGGCGGAGACGGTCTTGCGATGACGCAGGCACCAGGCGAGCGAGCGGCGATAGTCGCTCGCGAGATTCTCGTAAAAACGATCCCATGCGGCGTCGAATCGCGCGAGCGCGGGCAGCGCCTTGTGCTCGTGCTCCACGCCGCCCGACGCGCGTCGCTTCAGGAAGAGATTCGCCAGCATCGGCGTGAGCGTGAAGGAGATGAGCAGCGAGACGAGCGTCGCGAACACGACGGTGAGGCCGAACTGATAGAAGAACCGGCCGATGATGCCCTTCATGAACGCGATGGGCGTGAAGACGACGATGTTCGTCATCGTACTCGCGAGGACGGCCACCGCGATCTCGCCGGTTCCCTCGATCGCCGCCTCGCGCGCCGCGAGACCCTTGGCGATCTTGTTGTTGATGTTCTCGAGCACGACGATGGAGTTCGTGACGAGAATGCCGATGCAGATGCCAAGCGCCATCAGCGTGATGGTGTTGATCGTGAAATCGGCGAAGTACATCAGCGAAAACGTCGCGACGACGCTCGCGGGCATGACGAGCGCGACGATGAACGTCGAGCGAAGGTCGTGCAGGAAGAGGTAGAGAAGCAGCGACGTGAGCACGATGCCGATGATGATGTTCTGCAGCGCGTCGTTTACCGCGTCGCGAACGTATTTGGCGGTGTCGTTGGCGATCGACGCGGACAGGGCCTCGCGTTCGAGCCACGGCTTCAGGCGTTCCACCGCGCGGCGCACGCCGTCGGAAACGGCGACGGTGTTGGCGTCGTCCTTTTTCATCACCTGAATCGAAACGGCGGGCCGCGTCTGGAAACGCGCCAGCTCGCGCGGCTCCTCGAACGCGTCGCGCACGTCGGCGACATCCTTCAGTTCGATCGTCGCGCCGCCGGGCGTGACGATGCGCAGGCGGCGGATCGACTCGATATCGGAAAATTCGCCCACCATGCGCAGGGCGTATTCGCCCACGTCGCGCGTGACGCGGCCGGCGGGGAAATTCAGATTCTCGCGGCGCACCGCTTCGACAAGATCCGCGATTTCCAGCCCGAACGCGCGCAGGCGGTCCTCGTACGCGGCGACGAGGATCTCGCGCTCCAGGCCGCCGATGATCTCGACCTTCGAGACGCCCTCCACGCGGGAGATGACGTCCTTGATGCGCGTGTCGGCCAGATGCGTCGTCTCGCGCAGCGGACGATCGGAATACACGGCGACGTTCAGGATCGGCAGGTCGGAGAGGTTGAACTGCTGCACGACCGGCGGCTCGACGTCGCGCGGCAGCTCGAGCAACGCCAGATCGACGGCGTCCTTCACGTCCGTCGCGGCGACGTTGATATCCACGTCGAGCTCGAACTCGAGCTGGATGAGCGAGAGGTTCTCGAGGCTCTGCGACTCCATCTTGTTGAGGCCGGCCACGGTGCCGAGCTCGTCCTCGAGCTTTTCGGTGACCTGCGTCTCCACCTCGCGCGGACCCGCGCCCGGGTAAACCGTCGTCACGACAATGTTCGGGAATTCGACCTTCGGGCGCAGTTCCTGGCTTAACTGCACGAACGAAAACGCGCCGAACACGACAAGCGAAAGGATGATGACCGTCGCGAGGACGGGGCGATCGACGGCGAGCCGCGCGAGAAACATCAGTCCGTCCCCTCGCCGGCGGAGTCGGCGGGCGCGGCGGTTTCGGCGGGCGCGGGAGCGTCGCCGGCGAATTTCGCGTCGTCGACGATCCGGACGAGCCGCCCGTCGGAGAGGCGATTTTGCCCGAAGCTGACGACGCGATCGCCGGCGGCAAGCCCCTGCGTGACAAGCCAGCGCTTTCCGTTGCCCGCGCCGGTCGTCACCGTTTTTCGTTCGGCTTTGTTATCCGCCGTGACGACAAACACCGACGCGCCGTCGTCCTCGCGCGTCACCGCCTCGATCGGCACGGAGAGCGCCTCGTCGCGGTGCAGCGTCCGCACGCGCACGCGGGCGAGCGTGCCGGGCCGCAAGAACGGCGCGGCCTCGACTTTCACCTCCACGCGGAAAAGCCGCGTATTCGGATCGGCGGACAGGCTGATGCGCTCCACAACGCCCTCGGCGATCTTGTCGGGCGCGCCGGCCGGTTCGATGCGCGCGATCTGCCCTTCCTCGAGATCCACCACGTCGCCCTGCGCCACGTCGAGCACCACCTTGCGGCCGGAAAGATCGGCGACAAGCGCGAGCGTCGCCCCGGGCTCGACGCGGTCCCCCTCGGTGACGCGCATATCCGTCACCGTCCCGGCGATTGGCGTCGTGAGATTCATCGAGTGCGAGGCGTCGGTCAGCCCCGCTTGCGCGGCGTCAAACGCGCTTTTGGCCTGGTCGAACTCCTCGCGGCTGATCGCGCCGGCCTCGTAGAGCGGCTTCATGCGCTCGTACATGCGCCGGGCGTCCTCCACGCGGATGCGCGCCTGCGCCAGCGCGGAAAACGACTGCTGCGCCGAAAGCGGATCGAGCGTGATGAGCGACGCGCCGGCGCGGACCTCGTCGCCCTGGCGCCTCGCGACCGAACGCACGCGCGCGGGCACGTGCGAGTAGATCGCCGCCTGCGTCTTGCCTTCGACCGCCCCGGTGAACGTCGCCCAGCGTTCGAACGTCTCGTGCTCGATCGTCTCGGCGCGCACGGGCACGCCCTCGCGCTCCTGGATCGCCTCGATGCTCTCCGGCCGCGCCTCGCCGGGCGCGGCCATCCGGTAAACGACGATGCCGACGACGCCAAGGCCGATGCCCACCATGACGAGATTCCTGATTTTCATTGCAGATCGCTCCCGACCGCGCGACGCAGGCGCGCGCCGTTGACGTTCAGTTCGTGCAGGGTTTGTAAAAGCGAGACGCGCGCGCGCGTCCAGACGGCCTTGGCGTCGGCCATTTCGAGCGTGGTGCCGAGCCCGGCGTCGTAACGGACTTCCGCGAGGCGAAACGCGCGGTCGGCCAGTTCGGCGGCCTGCTTGCGCGCGGCGAGCTGTTGTTCGAGCGCCTCGATGCGACGCACCGCCTCGGTGACCTCGAGCTCGACGCCTCGCGCGGACTGCGCGCCGCGAAGCCGATTGATGCGCTCATCGGCCCGGGCCTGCTTGTAGCGTCCGTAGTTCGCAAGCCCGTCGAAGATCGGCCACGAGACGGTGGCGCCGACGTACCAGAACGAATTCCAGTCGTCCTCGACCGGCCAGAAGCGATCCTCCTCGGTCTGGCTCAGGCCGTTGTAGCGATATTCCGTGCTCGCCGAGAGCGACGGCATCATGTCCGCCACGAACAGCCTGGCGCGCGTTCTCGCCGATTGCGACTCGATGGTAAGGATCGCCAGTTCCTCGCGCTCGGCGCGCGCCGCCGTCACCAGTTCGCCAAGCGCCGGGTGCGGCACGCTTTCGGCGAAATCGCCCGCGACGGTCACCTCGCGGTCGGGCGAAAGGCCCATCGCCGACAGCAGGCGCCGGCGAGCAAGATCGAGACGGTTTTCCGCGTCGATGCGCTGCGCCTGCGACTCCGCCAGTTCCGCCTCGTTCTGGCTGACGTCGTAATCGCTGCGCAGTCCCGCCTTGAATTTCAGGCGAACGTCGTTCACGTGCGCCTCGGAGAGCTTGACGTTCTGCTCGGCAATCACGACCAGGTCGCGCATGAGAAGCACGTCGAAAAACGCGGCGCGCGCGGCAAGCGCGATTTCCTCGTCCGTCAGGTCGACGCGGTGCCGGCTGATGTCCTCGAACTCGTGCGCGAGGCGAATCGCGTTGCCGATGCGGCCGAAGGTGTAGAGGTTCTGCGTCAGCGTGAGGGTGAAATTCCACTCGTGCTTGTAGGCGAGCGGCTGCTCGACGGTTTCTATCGGCGGCAGGTCGAGCGCCGCCATCAGCGGATTGAACGCCGTAAAGTCGATGTCCGTCGTCGGCTCGAAGATGTTGTATTTGTAGTCCGCGGCGCCGGTCAGGTGCGGCAGCGCGGCCGAGCGGCGCTCAAGCAGCAGGGCCTTGGTTTTGATGACCTCTTCGTCGGCGATCGCCGCGGACTCGTTGTTTGCAACCGCGATCGCCACCGCGTCATCGACGGTCATATTCGTAAGCTGCGCATCCGCAACGCCCGCGGTCTCCTGCGCGACGAGCGGCGGCGCGAACGCGAGCGCGGACGCGATCATCCCTCCCGCCACGAACGCGCGCGGACAAACCCGCGCCGCGCGGGCGAGCCGGAGAAAAAGCGAAAGGGCCGCGCCGGGGCGCGAGCCGCTTTTGGGAAACCGCATACGGAGTGAACCTTTCCGCCCGGTTTGGCGACGCGATGCCGAAGCGGGTGAGGAAATTCGTTATTTCGCCGCGCGCGTTTTCTGTCCGCGCGCGCGCTTGGGCGAAAGGATCTCGCCGACCTCGGAAAGAACGCGATTTGCGATCGCGCCGTTCAATCGAAAAAACCCGAACTGCCCCTCGCGGCGCACCGTCACGAGCTCACTTTCGACCAGGATTTTCAGGTGATGCGACACGGTGGCCTGCGAGAGAGGCGAACGCTCGACAAGCTCGGCGCACGCCATTTCGCCGGCTTCGGCGATGGCGCGCATCATAGACAGCCGGTGCGGATCGGCAAGCGCCTTGATGGCCCGGAAGAGCGTTTCGTCGTCCGGCGACGCGGTGGTAAGGGCGGCGGGCATATCGACGTGCGTCTATATGCGATGGGGCGGGCGGACGTCAAGCGGGGTGGCCGGCGAAGGCGTGGACCGCCCGCGACTTTGTTCGTCGCCGGACGTCCGTGCTTCGACCGACAGCCGGCCAATGGCGCGGACGATGCGGCCGCTCGCTTACACGCCGCTCTGACCACGGTCGCGGCTCGGTGGCGTTCAATCCTCGATCCTCAATCCTCTTTCGGTTGCCCGCGTGGAATCATCGGGCGGCCGTGGGGGTCCGTCGCGGGATGTTCGACCTCCGCCTCGATTTGCGCGCGCATGTCGCGATCGAGGAAGTGCTCCATGCGGTGGGCGGGCTCGTGCAGGTGGTCTTCCGGCAGCGGGAAATGCTTGGCGAGATACGTCTCCCACAGGCGATGCCCGCGCACGACACGGCGGCCGAGCTCGCGGCCCGCGGCCGTCAGCGCGATGGCTTCGCCCTGGCCGCGCAGCAGCCCGCGGCGCAGC
>JAIOHV010000163.1 GCA_019912885.1 bacterium | reverse complement strand
GCGATGACCGGCGTCAGCGCGGAAAATCCGGCATCCTCCGCGAGGCGCGCGATCGTGATGCCTTCCGTGCGCGAAATGCCGCGCCCTTCGCACGCGGGAAACTTCAGCCACACCGGAAAATCCTCGCCCGCCTCGCGCGCGATTGCCGCGCGGATTTCGGCGATCAGGCGAAAGCGGTTTTCGAGCGAGCCGCCGTACTTGTCGTCGCGGCGGTTGTAGCGGCGAGACAGGAAAAGGTGCAACAGCTTTGCGTTGCTGCCGGCAAGCTGCACCGCGTCGTAACCCGCCTCGCGCGCCCATGCGGCGACGACGCCGAAACGCGCGGCGAGCGCCTCGACCTCGCCGGTCGTCATGACGTGCACGCCGCCGTGAAACCAACGCTGCGGGAACGGCAGGCGACCCGGCGCGAACGGAAGATGCGTGCGCGCCGCGACAAACTCGCGATGCCAGCTCTCGAGCGAATACGCGCCGCCGTGGCCAAGCTGAACGGCGATGCGCGCGCCCGCCTCGTGCACCTGGCGCACCATCGGCGCAAGCGCCAGCACCTGTTCGCGCCCGGTGATGCCCGACATGCCCGGCGAGGTGCGTCCCTCGGGCAGCACGATGGTGTTGCCCTGGACGATAAGCCCCACGCCCGCCTTCGCGTTCGGCACGAAGTGTTTCGCGTATTCCCCGGCGGGGTCTTTCGCGCGGCCCGCGCCCTCGAGCACCGGCGCCCGGTAGAGCCGGTTGCGCACCGCGACGCCGCCGATGACCATGGGTTCGTCAATGCGGGCGGTCATGGGATACGGATGCGCGTGACGCGACGTTGCTTATCGATGGACATGATGGACCGAATGGACCTGACGGACGCCGTTTCCGACGCTCGTTTGTTTGCGATGCCCTTTCAGACTTTCAGACTTCCAGGCTTTCCGTGCCTCAGCCTTTCAGTCTTCCACAAATTTCTCCTCGATCACCGTCCCGAATCGCGGCACCGCGACGTCGCCGTCGGTCTGCTTGCCGATCCATTCAAGAAGCTGCGGGTAGATCGGGTTGATCGACGGATGCACGGCGATGGCGTCCAGGTGGCTCCAATCGGTCTTGTAGATGATGAGAAAATCGTCGCCCACGCGGGGGCCGGCCTTGCCGCGCACCGGCGCGACCGCGTCGCGCCAGTCTTCCATAAATCCGCGCTTCTCGTAGGCCTTCGACACCAGCGCGAACACCGGCGCTTTCATCCGCGACGAATAAACGTGGAAATAATCGTGCGCCCAGGTGCCCTCGGTTTCGAAGCCCTTCACCGCGGACAAGTCGAGCTCGAAGCGCTTGGAGTGATAGATATCCGTGAAATTCGACGGCCCCTCGTACAGCATGCGCGCGATGACCTGCGAATCGACAAGTTCCGGCGGATCGGTCTCGTCGTAGCGCGCCCAGGTGTACGTCGCGCCGATCTCGCAGGGGTGCTCACCGAGGATGTCGTTGCACAGCTTGCCGCCGGTCAGCCGGCCGACGTGCCCCATGTACGCGGAGACGGGGATGTAGTCGCTGTCCTGCGTCATCCCAAAATACGCCTCGTTGGAAATCTTCACGAACTTTCCGCGCCGAAACGCCTTGAACAACGCCGCGAAATCCGCGTACTCCGGGAAAAAGCCGTCGGGGCCTAACGTCGGATCGTCCGGATCGCCGAAACCCTCGGTCGCGGCCATCGCGAATGTTTCCATGAACCAGAACTGCGAGCTGACGATATTCACATAACGCAATCCCGCGCCCGTGCGAATATCCGCCAGAAGTTGCGGGTAGTTGAGGCCGTTGACCTTCTGATATTCCATCAGTCCGCCGTCCCAGCAGATGACCCCCGCCAGTTCGTCCGCGCCGATCGTGCCGTCCTCGAACTCCCACGCGGCGTACGCCTGCGTCATCGCGACGCCGCGCGAGTCGCCGCCGAGGAACACGCTCGTCTGGCGCTGGTCCTCGGGAATCAGGTGCACGAGCCGGCGCAGATCGCGATTCCACAGATCCAGGCTCCACTCGCTCATCATGTCCGTCTCGGGGCCATACGGATCGGGATCCGAATAGGTCTGTCCCTCGACCTCCTTGCCGTACACGTAATAGTCGAGCGCCAGATACGGATCCTGCCGCTCCTCGGCCAGATCGATGATCGAATGATCCTCGAGCAGGTGATGGCGCTTTTCGGGGATCCACACCTCGACCGCGCCCTCGGAAGCTTCCACGAGGCTTTTCGCGAGATACGTGAGCTGGTTGACGCCCGCGGTGTAGCCCGCCTGCAAGATGACGATCGCCTCCGCCGGCAACACCGCGCCGTCCGGCCCGGCCATCCGGTAGCGGAACAGGCGGATTTTGTTGAACGCGTCGGGCGTCGTCGCGTGCGTCACGGGGTTCGGATCCGCCGGCTCGCCATCGATCTCGACGTATTCCCAAAACACGCCGGCTTCGTCGTCGTCGCCCGCGTCGTCGTCCGACGTGTCGTCGTCCGCGTCGTCATCGACCGGCGTCGAATCGTCGTCCGCGTCGTCGTCGGCCGCCGTATCGTCATCGGCGTCGTCGTCATTGTCATCGTCGTCATCGTCGTCGTCGCCGCACGAACACGAGGCGGCGAAGATCGCGACGGTCGCGAGGAGAAATAGCAAGGCGCCGGTCTTCAACAGATTCTTCATGCGTGTCCCGAGCCGCGCGTTAAAGCAGGCGCGCGGCGTCCTTTGCAAAGTAGGTGAGAATGATCGACGCGCCGGCGCGCCGGATCGCCAGAAGCGATTCCATCATGACGCGGTCGTGGTCGAGCCAGCCCTTTTCGGCGGCGGCCTTGAGCATCGAATACTCGCCGGAGACGTTGTACGCCGCGATCGGCACGTCAAAGCGGTCGCGCGCGCGGGCGATGATATCCAGATACGGCAGGGCGGGTTTGACCATGACGATGTCCGCGCCCTCCTCGATATCGAGCGCGATCTCGCGCATGGCCTCGTCGCTGTTCGCCGCGTCCATCTGATAGGAGCGGCGGTCGCCGAAGCTCGGCGTGCTGTCGGCCGCCTCGCGGAACGGGCCGTAAAACGCGCTCGCGAACTTCGCGGCGTACGACATGATCGGCACGCCCGCGTGGCCCGATTCGTCAAGCGCCCTGCGGATCGCGCCAACGCGCCCGTCCATCATGTCGCTCGGCGCCACGATATCGGCGCCGGCATCGGCGTAGGCGACGGCGGCTTTCGCCAGAAGCGGCAGCGTGGCGTCGTTGTCCACATCGCCGTTCTTGATGACACCGCAATGGCCGTGGTCGGTGTATTCGCAAAGGCACACGTCGCACGCCACCACCAGATCCGGCACGGCGTCCTTCACCGCCCGCACGGCCGTCGGCACGATGCCATCGGGCGCGTAACCCGACGAACCGGTCGCGTCCTTGGTTTCGGGAATGCCGAAAAGGATGAGACCGCCGGCGCCAAGCTCGGCAAGCGTGCGTGCCTCCGCGACGAGGCGATCGACCGAGAGCCGGAACTGTCCGGGCATCGAGCCGATCGGCTCAGCCACGTCCTTGCCCGGCCGCACGAAAAGCGGTGCGACAAGGTCTTCGGGTGCAAGGCGCGTCTCGCGCACGAGGCTCCGAAGGGCCTCCGTGCGCCGAAGCCGGCGCGGTCGCTGCGTTGGAAAAGTCATGTCGTCTCTGGCTCACCTGAGATGCAAAGGGCGCTTACGCGCCGAAAATCGAACGAAGCATTATGCCACGATGGGGGGGCATAAAAAAGGCTGGAAGGCTCAGAGGCTGGAAGGCTGGAAGGCTGGAAGGCTCAGGAGCTGGGAATCCAGCTCGGGTCAACGCCTTGGCGCTTCGTCATCGTGGCGCTTCGTGATCGTGGCGCTTCGTCATCCTGAGCGTCAGCGAAGGATCTGGCCGTCCCCTTCCGACGGCGACTCGCCACCCGCGGCGTGGTCCGATACGGCTTCGTTTTCGGCGGTATGGGCATTGCGCAAGCCACATTGCGATCAGCGTTCAAGCCATTCTGCCGCGCGATCCCTTCCGGTAATCCATTCTTCGAGCGAGAGAAATATTGCGACGAGGAGATAAATCGCGCGTTTGAACCACCACCACGCGCCCGCGAGCGTCAGAAACCCAAGCGCCATCGTGCCGCCGGCGTACCCGAACGCCGCCCCCATGGACCGCCCGACTTCGGGATTCAGTGTCGCTTCCATGCACTGACAAAAAAGGAGCCACGACACCGGCACCCAGAGGGTCAAGAGGACGATGGAAACGATCCGCCCCGCGAGCATGATGAGGTCGTCGATGAATTCGAGCAGCGCACCTGTAATCGACGACATCGCTCCCCCCAAAAATTTCCGCTGCGGCTTCCTCTTTCCTCTTTCCTCTTTCCTATTTCCTATTTCCTATTTCCTATTTCCTATTTCCTGAACTGGGGCGGTAGGATTCGAACCTACGAATGCAGGAGTCAAAGTCCTGTGACTTACCGCTTGTCTACGCCCCAACAACACTTCCCGGCGGCCGAACCGGCGTTCCGTTCCGATGCGGCGGGCGGTCAGTCTACAAAAACCGGCGCGCGCGGGACAATGCTTGTCGTGATCGCCAGGAATCCGCGCGTTTGCGCCTTCGCCAACATCTCCGCACCCGGTTCGGTTTCAAAGAGCCCGAAGACCGTCGGGCCGCTGCCCGTCATCATCGCGGCGACGGCGCCCGCGTCGATCAGCAGCCGTTTCATCACCTCGATTTCCGGATGCCGCGCCGCCACGATGGCCTCCAGATCGTTGCGCAAAAGCGCCGCCGCGCCCGCCGCGCCGTCGATGACAAGCGGCTCGGGCAGCGCGGCCGGCTCTTGCGGAAGACGCAGCGCATCCGCGCACGCGGCATAGACCTCCGCCGTCGATACGCCGAATCGGGGGTTCAGCAGCACGACAGGAATCTCGCGCGCGATCTCGATGGGGATGACGATCTCGCCGATGCCGCGCACGATCGCGCCGTGCGTTTGCAGAAAAAACGGCACATCCGCGCCAAGGCGCGTCGCGATCGACAGGCGCTCGTCATCCGACAGCGTCACGCCGAGCGCGCGCTCGGCCGCAAGGATCGCTGCCGCCGCGTCGGACGACCCGCCGCCAAGTCCCGCCGCGACGGGAATGCGTTTGGTCAGGCGCAGATCGACGCCGGCATGGAGAGGATTGAGGATTGAGGATCCGCGAGGATTGAGGATTGAGGATTGAGGATTGAGTGAATCCCCATCCCCATCCGTGGTCCCGCGATTCCACGTGCCCGTGCCCGTTCCCGTGCCCGTGCCCGACCATTCCATCACCGCCCGCGCCGCGCGATACGCCAGGTTCGTTTCATCCGCCGCCAGGTCCGCGCCCTCGATGACAAGCCGCACGCCCGGCGCTCCGGCGCGTACGACAAGCTCGTCCGCAAGCGCCAGCGGTGCGTTGGCCATTTGCAATTCGTGGTAGCCGTCCGCTCGGCGGGCCAGCACCTCCAGGCGCAGGTTCACCTTGGCGGGACAGGCGATGCGGAGTTCGGGCGCGGTCATGCTTCTTGCTATTCGGAATCGCGCGGTGAGTAAAGGGAGCGGCGATCGGCGCGACGCGCGATTTTCCAATCCCAATCAACGCAATAACGTTGTTGTGGTGACAATGCCGCGAGAGTATTTTCAAACGACAAGAATCGGAATGGAGCGCCCGGTGACCGAGGAGGGAACCGCAAACAGCCGGAAAAATTCAACGGCGCGCCCGCTCGCTCCCCCCTCCCGTCTCATTTCGTTTTTCGCGCTCCTGCTCCTCTCCCTCCCGCTGATCTTCGCGCTCCCCGGCTGCTCGTGCGGCGACGATGACGACTCGGCGCGCGACGGGATCGCGTACGACGACTCGGGTTTCGATGACGACGCGGACGATGACGACAATGCGGGCGATGATGATGACGACGACGACGACGATG